>DATEZM010000357.1:0-5216 GCA_035255625.1 Rhizomicrobium sp.
AGCAGCCAGGCCGGGGACAGCCGGTCGAGCCGCATCAATTGCAGGAACGGCCGAGCCTTGGGCGGCGCCCGGTCGACCCAATTCGCGGCGTCGGCGTCGGCGGGGCCGGCAGTTGTTTGCTCCATGGCGGGCACACTACAAGTATTCGCCCCAGAGCAAAAACGATGAGCGGAAACGACCTCACCTATCCCGGCGGCAAGCTGCGTCTGTTTGCCGGAGACCCGTTGCGGACCGGCGCCTGTGTCGTGCCGGACGACGGGCAGGTGCACTATTTGCTCCATGTCATGCGCGCCAAGGCTGGCGACCGGGTCCTGCTGTTCAACGGGAGCGACGGCGAATGGCTGGCGCGCATTGCGGGGCTCTCCAAGCGCTCCTGCTCGCTGGAATGTGAACGCCAGACTGCGCCGCAGATCGAGGTCCCCGATGTCTGGCTCTGTTTCGCGCCAATCAAGAAGACGCCGGCCGACTATGTCGCGCAGAAGGCGACCGAGCTCGGCGTCCGCGTTCTCCAGCCGGTCTTCACCCGCCGCACCATCGTCGCGCGCGTCAATCTCGAGCGCATGCTCGCCAACGCGGTCGAGGCCGCCAAACAATCGGGCCGTCTGTCCGTGCCCGAGACGCGTGAGCCGCTGACGTTCGACAAGCTGCTCGCCACTTGGCCGGCGGACCGCCGCCTGATTTTCTGCGACGAGACCGGCGCACCGCCAATGTCCGCGGCACTCCGCGATTTGGCAGATGGGCCGGCCGCGATCTTCACCGGTCCCGAAGGCGGCTTCGATCCGGTGGAACGCGAGGCCTTGCGCGCGCTCCCCTTCGTCACGCCGGTCTCGCTCGGCCCGCGCATCCTGCGCGCCGACACCGCTGCGCTGGCCGCGCTCGCCGTCTGGCAGTCGATCCGGGGCGATTGGCGCTAGCTGCGGCGCCTCGCCGTTACTGTCGGACCGGCTTAGTCTGCCGCACTTGCCGGAAAGTCTCCGCATCACTAGATAGCCGAGGCGTGAACGGTCAGTTCAGTATTCACACGCCGGCATGGGGGCTTTAGATCCCTGCGCAAGGGGAACGAGGCGCATGTCCATTCCACAATCCGCCGGTGGTCCGATCGGTTCGCGCGATGACCTCGTGCGGCACCTGGCGGATGGCTGCAAGCCGAAGTCGGAATGGCGCATCGGCACCGAGCACGAGAAGTTCGTTTACGACCTGAAGACCCACAAGCCGCTCGCTTACGAGACGAAGCCAGGCATCCGCCAACTCCTCGGCGGTATGAAGCGCTTCGGCTGGGAGCCTGTGCTGGAAGGCGACAACATCATCGGGCTGATACAGGACAAGGCGTCGCTCAGCCTCGAGCCCGGCGGCCAGTTCGAGTTGTCCGGCGCACCGCTCAAGACTGTGCATGAGACCTGCGCCGAGGTGAACACGCACCTTGTCCAGGTGCGCGAAGTCGCGGACGAAATGGGCGCGGGTGTCATCGGCATCGGCTTCGCACCCACCTGGTCGATGGCCGAAACGCACCAGATGCCCAAGGGCCGCTACCAGATCATGCGGCGCTACATGCCGAAGGTCGGCGGCTATGGCCACGAGATGATGTTCCGGACCTGCACCGTGCAGGTGAATCTCGACTTCTCGAGCGAAGCCGACATGATCAAAAAATTCCGCGTCGGTCTGGCACTGCAGCCGGTGGCGACCGCGCTGCTCGCCAATTCGCCGTTCCGCGAAGGCAAGCCCAACGGCTTTCTCTCCTACCGCAGCCAGGTGTGGACCGACGTCGACAACGACCGCGCCGGCATGCTGCCCTGGGTGTTCGACAGCTCGATGTCGTTCGAACGCTACGTCGACTACGCGCTCGACGTGCCGATGTACTTCGTCTACCGCGACGGCAAATACATCGACGTCGCCGGCAAGAGCTTCCGCGACTTCATCGCGCGCAAGATTCCCGAAGTGAAGGACATCGAGCCGACCATGGCCGATTGGGCCGATCACCTCACCACCATCTTCCCCGAAGTGCGGCTGAAGAAGTTCCTGGAAATGCGCGGCGCCGACGGAGGCCAGTGGCGGCGCATCTGCGGCATGCCGGCACTGTGGGTCGGGATCTATTACGATCAGGTGGCGCTCGACGCGGCCTGGGATCTCGTCAAGGACTGGACTGCCGAAGAGCGCCAGGCGATGCGCGATGCGGTGCCGCGCCAGTGCTTTAAAACACCGTTCCGCAACACGACGGTGCACGACATCGCACATCGCATGCTGGAGATTTCCTCGGCCGGCCTGAAGCGCCGCGCCGCACTCGATTCCGGCGGCATGAGTGAGGACGGTTTCTTGAACCCGCTGCGCGAACTCGTTGCCCGCGGTTACACCCGCGCCGAGGAACTGCTGGAGAACTATCGCGGCCCCTGGAACCACGATCTGACGCCGCTGTTCAAGGAATACAACTTCCTCTGACGCGAACTCAAATCCGCCGCGACACGATCGAAATCACGATTCCGAACACCGCAAGCACCGCGCCGCGATAGGCCCATTGCATGTGGTGCGCCATGAATCCGACGGGCACGATACCCGTGCCTTGAAGCACCCACCAAATTCCCAATGCGATCGACAAGACGCCGATCACCAACAGGAATGTCCGAAAAAATCCACGCATCGCTGCCCCCTCTGCCTTTTGCTTATTTTGCTTGCGGCACGCGCTCGGCGCCCTGGCGGTTCATCATCCAGCCGGGATATTCCGGCGGCAACGCGCTTACTTCGTCGAGCCGCTTCATCTCATCGGCCGTCAACGCCAGCTTGGCGGCTTCCAGATTGTCGTCGAGCTGCTCCATCGTCTTGGCGCCGATGATCACGCTCATAACGAACGGCTTGTGCAGAACATAAGCGAGTGCCACCCGCGCGACCGATGCGCCGTGCTTCTCGCCGATCTCGCGCATTGCCTCGATGCAGGCCCAGGCGCGGTCCTTGTTCACCGGCGGGAAATCGAACGCCGCACGGCGCGTGCCTTCCGGCCCGTTGCTGCCGGGACCGAACTTGCCCGAGAGCAGGCCGCCGGCGAGCGGCGACCACACCATTAGTCCGACCTTCTGGTCGGCCATCATCGGCACGATCTCGCGTTCCAGATCGCGACCCGCGATCGAATAGTAGGACTGGATGGTGGCCAGCCGCGCCGAGCCGCGATGCTCCGCGATCCCGTTCGCCTTGGCGACGCGCCAGGCCTGCCAGTTGGAGCAGCCGACATAACGCACCATGCCCTGTCGCGTCAGGTCGTCGAGTGCGCGCATCGTCTCCTCGACCGGCGTCACCGAATCCGTGGCGTGGATCTGATAAAGGTCGATGTGATCGGTCTGCAGCCGCTCGAGGCTCCGCGCAACGGAGTCCATGATGTGACCGCGGCTGGCGCCGATGTCGTTCGGTCCCGGTCCGACGCGGCCATAACATTTGGTTGCGATCACGACGTCGGAGCGCTTCACGCCGATATCTTTCAATGCCTGTCCGGTCAGTTTTTCCGAATTGCCCATCGAATAGACGTCGGCGGTGTCGAGGAAGTTCACGCCGGCTTCCAGGCTCTTCTGCACCAGCGCGGTGGCGCCTTTCTGGTCGACCTCGCCGACGATCTTGAACATGCCTTGGCCGCCGAACGTCATGGTGCCGAGGCAGATTTCTGAGACATAGAGGCCGGTCGGGCCGAGCTGCTTGTACTTCATGCGGTTCACCTTCAGTCGGGCAGGGGGATGAATTCGATGTCGTCGCCGGGGATCTTGCCGAAGCGGCCTTCCGTCCAGTCGCGCTTGGCGCGCTCGATGCGGTCCTTGGAGGACGAGACAAAATTCCACCAGACATGGCGCTCGCCGTCCAGCGGTGCGCCCCCCAGCAGCATGACGCGCGCATCCTGGCGCGCTGTGATCGCGGCGTTCTCGGCCGCGTCGAACAAGATCATGTCGCCGTTGCCATGCACGGCGCCGCCGGATTCCACCGTGCCGCCGACCACCATCGCGCCGCGCTCCGCATAGCCGTCGGGAAGCGCGACCGTGCTTCCGGCCTTCAGCTGCGCGTCGACGTAGAAAATCTCCATCGGCACGCGCACTGGCGAAGTAAGCCCATAGGCCTTGCCTGTCACGACGCGCAGAACAGCGCCGTCCCGCTCCAGCACCGGCAGCGCCGCCTTTGCGACATGCTGAAAGCTCGGCGCATCCTCCTCATTCGCCTTGGGCAGACCGACCCAGCTCTGGATGCCGTGCAGGCGATGTCCGCGCGCGCGAACCTCCGGTCCCGTCCGTTCGGAATGGGCGATGCCACGGCCGGCCGTCATCCAGTTGACGTCTCCAGGCACGATTTCCTGATCGTTGCCCAGCGTGTCGCGATGAACCTGCGAGCCTTCGAACAGATAGGTGATGGTCGCGAGCCCGATATGCGGATGCGGCCGCACGTCAATGCCTTTGCCAGGCGGGAAGTCCACCGGCCCGAAATAATCGAAGAAGACGAACGGCCCGACGGTCCGCTGGCCGGCTTGCGGCAGAACACGCGCGACGCTGAAACCGTCGCCCAATTCGCGCGTCTTGCCTTTGAGATCGTGCATGCACACTCCGCCATCAGGCGGGCAGGATGGTAAGCTCCGGCCACACCGCGCGCCAGCGTGCCGCCTTTTCGATGTAGCGGTCGGGATGAAAATTCGCCATGCGGTTGGGCCGCACCGTCATGCGTTCGATATCCGCGAAGCCTTTGGGGATATAGACGTCGAAATTGTCACTATCCGGCCGCATCCCGACCATGGCGCATTCGCACAGGAAGCGGTCGATGCCATCGGTCGCTCTGGCGAGCCTCGGATAGGGCGTGCCGAATTTTTCCTGGTACCAGATGTGGACGCGTCCCTGGTTGCGCACCTCGATCTCGACGCCGAGATCGGCGAACAACGCGTTAGCGCGCTTGATCATGGCGTCCTCTGCGTCCCAGGAAGGATCGGGATCGAAGTAGAAGATGTCGTAGTCCTTGATGCCATGCGCCGGCGGATGGCCGGTCTTCGCGTTCCACACCGTCTGGAACAATGCACCCGAGACAAGCCAGCAATCCGTTGCACCAAGTTCCGGTAGTCGCGCCAAGATGGTGCGATTGATCGGGTTGGTCAGAACGGTCTCGACGAATTGCGCCTGATTCATCGCGCCAGTGTCACAGAAGCGCCAGCACCCCGTCCACATAGCGCTGCGCCCACCCTCGAAACGTTTTTCCGCGCAACCATTCGG
>DATEZM010000358.1:0-7347 GCA_035255625.1 Rhizomicrobium sp.
CCATCGACCGCGCCGAAATAATCGGCGGTGACGAGATCGAGCGGCCCGTCGCTCTTGGTCTGCACCGTCAGCCGCCCGTCGAGCTTGAGCGAGGAGCCGAGGATCGCCGCCAGCGCCAGCGTCTCGCCGACGGCGCGCGCCGCCGGTTCGGGCAGCGCATGGGCGCTGAGCGCGCGGGTGGCGCTCGCCTCCAGCCGCACGACGCGGCCGCGCAGGCCGACGCCGGGCAGATCGAACGGCAGAACGAAATCGGCGGCCGGCGCGCGCGTGTAGGTTTTGGGGGGCATGTCTTTTCTATAGGCGATGGCGGTCGTTCCTGACAAATCTCGCTCCTTGCTCCAAAAAAAATAAGGCGGGCTTCGGCCGCCGGCGGAACGCTTGTTCCCAATCAGCACGGCCAAAAATCCCGCCCCGGTTCATAGCTCGACAGGCGAGCCGGTTGTCGCGGACGTCGCCGCGGCCCCTGGCACCTTCGCTTCACCACCTTGGTTTGTACGGTCGACGGAGCGGCGGTCGTGCGCAACGACAGCCAGTCCCTCTTCCAAACGGATCCGCACGAGCGCGAATCCTGACCTGTATGACGTCCCGCGAATTTCGTTCGGCCCACGCCGGCCCGGCGCCCGGCGTGTAACACCACCGGGATGGATAGGCTTCCTTTTTTGTGAACGCGGGATGTGGGGAGTGAAAAGTGCATTTCAAGGGGTGAAGCAAAATATATTTTCCGGCACCAAGGCTGCGTCATTGCCTCCGTATCATTTTTGGTACATGAGAATTCACGAAGGATTGGCGATGAGCAAACCGAAGAAGAAGAACCCGCATGTCGGATCGACGCTCGACTCCTTTCTGAAGAAGGAAAGCATCTACACTGAGGTCATGCTGCGGGCGATGAAAAGCATGTTGGCGTGGCAGGTTGCCGAGTTGATGAAGAAGCGGCGCGTCACCAAATCGCAAATGGCCAAACGCATGCGCACCAGCCGCGCGGCCGTGGACCGGCTGCTCGATGCGGGGAACACATCAGTGACGCTGCAGACATTGGGACGCGCGGCGGCGGCGTTGGGGAAGGAACTGACGATTGGGTTGAGGGATGCGGCTTAGGAGGCGACGCCTTAACAGTCCCAGCGAGTGAACGGAATGCTGTATTCTGTTCACACGCACAGCCGCGCTACCGACTGCCGCGAGCGATTTAGCAAAGGGCAAACTTCGTGGAAAATGGGCGCTCTCGTTGACGCCGGCTAGAAGTGGCGCGAGAAGTACTTATCTACGGGCGTGTATTTCCTGCACCAGATTTCACCGCCGGGCTTAAATGGCTGACAAATTTCCCGATCAAACGGCATGGGCGCGGCGCGCGGACGTGGCGCTTCGTGCCAAATTTCCAAACCTCATCACTCGCATATTCGAGACCAATCCACAAAAATTCGTAATCGTCTTCGACAAGGCATTGCAGGAAGCAGCAGCTATTGATGTCGATGAGGTGCGACCCGTCACCCTGCAACTGGAAATCGCGAACGATGTTCCGGCACATATTAGAGAGATTGAGCCTATTCATGATGCGGAATTATCCCTGAACTATGAGGGCTTCCCCTTTACGATCAATGAGCTTTTCAATCTGGTCGCGGCGCGGTTTCGCGATTTTCCGATCGTGGACGTCCGCGACGGCGGCAGTCCGATGAGGGTCACCATCGAACTGACGACAGAAATAACTCCCTCCCTTGAGAAAGAACTTCTGGATTACTGCGGGGCAATCGGCTCTCCCGCGCCGTTCAAAATCTCGGTGACGGGACGAACCCTCAAAGATGTTCAAGACCAGAACCCGAAGCCTAAGATTCCTTTGCCGCCCATGGCTCAGCCCGACGCGCTTTTCGTGGGTGCCTCGCGGCTTAGACCAGCGATGCCGGCCCATGTCCGCTTAGACGAAGAATTCTGGTTCGAAAATCTCGACGCCGTTTGCCGTGGGCAAATCCAAGTTGAAAACATGCCGGGTATCACCGGGGGAGAGACCCGTTGCTTCGTTGATGCGACAATCGGAAAGCAAATCAACTTCCGTCAGCTCCTCGCCTATTACGACACGATTTATTTCAGTCCGCCCTTAGTTCACGAGCATCAGAAGTTCTTGGACCACCAAGCTCTTACCGAGCCTGATCTATTGGATTTGATTTCCTCGGGGCGTCTTAAACTCTTGCTCACACAAGCCGAAGAACGTCTCAACATCGCCTTCCTGACGGCTACCTCCGAGCGATCTTCTACTGCCATTATCGGAAGGCGCACCGCAGCCGCGATGCTGCTTGCGGATATCGTCCATACCGCGGATGAGTTTCGCCTTAACGATTCGAGCCACTTCGCCGAAATTGGCCAGCTCAGTCGGGCACTTGCCGCTCACAGCGGGTTGCCCGCAGAGAAAGTTCTACAATTTCTCCTGTGGCCGCTTGAGGCCAGACGAAGCGCGATTGGTCCTTTCCTCACTCGTGGGACCAAAGGGGTACTGCCGATCGGTCTCGGGCAGCATTTTGGTATGCTGATTAAGAAGGCTACCGGCAAAGACCTGGACCTCGAAACCGCCATGGTGAGTGAAAAGGTTCATATCGCGCACGCAATTCGAGCGACAGCGTTTCCAATGCGCGAGGAACCCATCGGACTCCACCACATCGCAAACACGATTGGCGATGCTCTAAACTTCTATAGGTCTTTCAACACGAAGATTGCTGCGTCCTGGGCTGGCAATGTGGAGCGAAAGAGCCAGGGAAAAATTCTTCTGCCACCGCTGCCGATACTCGAATTCGATCGGGCTGCGACCATGCGCGATGTGCTTGATGCAACCGAAAGGCCAGTCATGCGCAACCGGGCGCGAGCACTTTTTAGCCGGCTTGCTGATATGACTGAAGAGCAGCGTGCAAAGGAGATCGATGAGGTAAACACAGCCCTTCGGCGGTTTGGCAAGCCGTCAGGCATCATATCGCTGGACACTGTAGACACCGCTGTTTCGGTCGCGGCAGTTGCGTATGCCTTTGCCTATCCGCCGTTGGCCGGTCTGAGACACCTTGCGGTCCAACTTGTCGAAATTGGACGGCGCAATCCGACCGTCGATAAGCTCATAGAAGATATTGGTGCGGACTTGTTTCCGGCGGGCGACAAGCAGCGAGAGCTAGACTTTCTGTCACGCATAAGTCGTGTCGCGACGCTAAAGACTTCCAAAGTGTCATGACCTGACGGTGCACGTAAGTGCGTGCAACAAAGGGGTACGCTGACACCGCTAAGGTCGGGTGTGCGAGGTCTCTTGTGGAATTGCTCGGGCTGATATTGCGAGCTCGAGAGAGCTCCATGCTCGTCGCGCTAGATCTAGATTGCGCTCCTCTTCTCCTATGGCGCTAGCATAGATTGCTGTCGTTTCAATGCGCGCATGGCCGGATTTTCGATGCTCGGCGATTGACCAAGCAAAGGAGGTGTGAACAGAACACAGCAAAATGTTCTCTCGCTGCGCCGCGTTCTATTTCCCGTTGGCCCGTTCGTAGGCTGTCGCCACGAACTCGCGAGCCGTGACAGCTGCAGGTGTGGCGCGTGCGGGCTTGTGGCTTCCCCCTCCACCGCTTCGCGGTCCCCCTCCCCCACTTCGTGGGGGAGGATCAGAGAGGCCTCACCCCAACGCCCAGCACAGCACCGCTTTTTGCGCGTGCAGGCGGTTTTCGGCTTCGTCGAACACCACGCTGTGCGGGCCGTCCATCACTTCGTCGCTGACTTCGTCGCCGCGGTGGGCGGGGAGGCAGTGCATGAAGACGGCGTCCTTGGCGGCGCGGGCCAGCAGGCGGTCGTTGACCTGGTAGGGCTTCAGGAGATTGTGGCGCTGGCGCGTGGTGTCTTCATCGCCCATCGACACCCAGGTGTCGGCGACGACGCAATCGGCGCCGGCCACCGCGTCTTCCGGGCTTTCGAGGAAATGCACCTTGGCGCCGGCCTCTTCCGCCCAATGGCGCAGCGTCTCGCGCGGCACCAGTTCCTTCGGCGTGGCGATGCGCAGCGTGAAGCCGAAGCGGGCCGCGGCCTGCACCCAGCTGGCCTGCACATTGTTGGAATCGCCGGTCCACGCGATGACGCGGCCCTTGATCGGGCCCTTCTTCTCTTCGAACGTCATCACGTCGGCCAGCACCTGGCAGGGATGGGTGAGCTTGGTCATGCCGTTTATGACGGGTACGGACGAATTCTCCGCCAGCTCGTGCAGCATGTCCTGGTCGAGCGTGCGGATCATGATGCAGTCGACATAGCGGCTGAGCACGCGCGCGGTATCGGCCATGGTCTCGCCGCGGCCAAGCTGCATCTCGGCGCCGGTCAGCATGATGGTCTTGCCGCCCAGCTGCTGCATGCCGACATCGAAGGAGATGCGCGTGCGGGTCGACGGCTTGTCGAAGATCAGCGCCAGCATCTTGCCGGCGAGCGGGCGGTCGGGATCCTCCTGGCCGTGAGAGAGACCGGCGCGCGCCGCCTTGCGCTGGCGCGCCGAGGCGATCAGGGCGTTCAGCGTCGCGGCATCGAAATCGGCGATGTCGAGAAAGTGCTTCAAGGTCGTCACCTTGCCGGCCGGCGCGTTCATGCCGCCACCGTCTTGGCCGCGGATTCGAAATCCGACGCCGCGGTGCTGAGCAGCTTCACGCCTTCGCGCAGCTGATCCTCGTCGATCGTGAGCGGCGGCAGCAGGCGCACGACATTCTCGCCGGCGCCGACGACGAGCAGGCCGTGCTTGCGCGCGGCGGCGACGAATTCGGTGTTGGGCACGCGCAGCTTGAGCCCCAGCATCAGGCCCTGGCCGCGCAATTCCTCGAACACGCTTGGATGCTCGGCGATCAGGCCGGCGAGGCTCTGGCGCAGGAGCGAACCCATCCGCTGCACATGGTCGAGAAAGCCCGGCTCCAGCACCATGTCGATCGCTTCGTTGCCGACCGCCATGCCGAGCGGATTACCGCCATAGGTCGAGCCATGCGTGCCGGCCGTCATGCCCTTGGCCGCTTCGGCCGTGGCGAGGCAGGCGCCGAGCGGGAATCCGCCGCCGATGCCCTTGGCGACGCACATGATGTCGGGTTCGATGCCGATCCATTCATAGGCGAAGAACTTGCCGGTGCGGCCGACGCCGCACTGGATCTCGTCGAAGATGAGAAGCAGGCCGCGGTCGTCGCACAACTTGCGAAGGGCGCGGAGGAATTCCGGCGGCATGGGATGAAGACCGCCTTCGCCCTGGATCGGCTCGATCATCAGCGCCGCGGTAGCCGGCCCGATCGCGGCTTCGAGTGCTTTGAGATCATTGGGCGGCACCTGGTCGAAGCCGTCGACCTTGGGGCCGAAGCCTTCGAGATATTTCTCCTGCCCGCCGGCAGCGATGCCGGCCAGCGTGCGGCCGTGGAAGGCGCCGGTGAAGGTGATAATGCGGTAGCGCTCGGGATGGCCGCTGACGAACTGGTAGCGCCGCGCCATCTTGAAGGCGCACTCGCAGGCCTCGGCGCCGGAATTGGTGAAGAAGGCGGTGTCGGCGAAGGTGTGCTCGACCAGCTTCTTCGACAGGCTCTCCTGCCCCGGCACGCGGTAGAGGTTGGAGGTGTGCCAGAGCTTGTTCGCCTGGGCGGTGAGCGCCGCGACCAGGCGGGGATTGGCGTGGCCGAAGGCGTTGACGGCGATGCCGGCGCCGAAATCCAGATAGCGCTTGCCGTCCTCGGCGAACAGGTAAGGCCCTTCGCCCCGGACGAACGCGACATCGGCCCGGTTATAGGTCGGCAAAACCGAGGGAAACACTGGACTCTCCATGACTTTGGCACCAAAGGGAAAATCCCATCCGGCGCGCCCGGTTATCCCCTCAAACCGCCGGGCGGGCAAGCGAATGGCTCTTATGCGCGCGAGTCGCCTTCTTGTGGACAAGGACTAGCGGCACCCCTGCAGGCCTTGTGCGTTGGAAAGGTGGGGATACGATATCTTGTGGCCTGAGCCATGAGGAAAGCCGTGAATATGCAAGTCGTGAACTGGACCGACGACCGGGTCGAGCAGCTCAAGAATCTCTGGACCGAGGGCCTGTCGGCGAGCCAGATCGCCCGCGCCCTTGGCGGTGTCACCCGCAATGCCGTGATCGGCAAGGTGCACCGGCTCGGACTGGCCGGACGCGCCAGCCCGTCGCGCATCGAGCGCCCGCGCCTGCCGATGGCGCCGAGAGTCTCGTTGCGTCAACACACGCCGCCGGCGCCGATTGTCGAAGAGGATCCGGTCACGCTGGAGGATGGCAGCCACGCCACCGTGCTGACGATCAACGACCGCATGTGCCGCTGGCCGATCGGCGATCCGTCCGCCGATGAATTCCACTTCTGCGGGCGCAATCCGAAGAGCGGCTCGCCCTATTGCGAAGCGCATGCCCGCAAGGCCTATCAGCCGCAGCAGCAGCGCCGCGATAGAGGTCGAATGGCCGGCTGACGCCCGGCGGGGGTCGGATGGCAGGCTGACGCTTGCCAGCACCGGTGCAAATCGCGTTTCCTCGCCACCGGCGAGGAACGCGATGACCACCATCTACGATTTCACTGCGACGTCGCTGCAGGGCAAGCCGGTGCCGCTGTCGGATTTTCGCGGCAAGGCGATGCTGATCGTGAACACCGCCAGCAAATGCGGATTCACGCCGCAATATGAGGGGCTGGAAAAACTCTACCGCGAGCATCAGGCCCAGGGCCTCGTCGTATTGGCCTTTCCCTGCAACCAGTTCGGCGCGCAGGAGCCGGGCGATGAGGCCGAGATCGGCACGTTCTGCCAGGTCAATTACAGCGTCAGCTTCCCGATGTTCGCCAAGATCGACGTCAACGGACCCGACACCCATCCGCTCTACGCATTCCTGAAAGGTGAGAAGGCGGGCCTGCTCTGGACGCGCAACATCAAATGGAATTTCACGAAATTCCTCGTCGATCGCGACGGCAAGGTCGTGGACCGCTTTTCTCCGACAACCAAGCCGCAGGACATCGAACAGGCGATCGCGAAGGCGCTGTGAGTCGGACGCGTCAGCCGACCAAGGCGTCGTCCAGCGAATAGCCGGCGGAGCGCACGGTGCGGATCGGGTCCCTGACGCCTTCAATGTTCAGCGCCTTGCGCAGACGTCCGACATGGACGTCGACGGTGCGCGCCTCGACATAGACGTCGGAGCCCCACACCGCATCGAGCAGCTGCTCGCGCGAGAAGACGCGGCCTGGATGCTGGATGAGGTGGTCGAGCAGCTTGTACTCGGTCGGCCCGAGATGGACTTCCTTGCCGGCACGGCGCACGCGATGGGCGGCGCGGTCCATCTGGATGTCGCCGATCTCGACCGTATCGGGCGCCAGGCTGGGGCGGATGCGGCGCATC
>DATEZM010000359.1:0-5157 GCA_035255625.1 Rhizomicrobium sp.
GCGGCCGGCACGACGGGCGGCGCCGGCGGAGGCGATCCAACGGCGGGCATCGCGGGCATCCAGTTCATGGGTGGACCGCAAGCCGTGGTCGAACGCGCGCACCAGCTGCATGAGGCCGGCGTCGGCATTCTGGACGTCGCGGTAATCGGGACCGGTGCCAAACGCGCAATGAAAATCTTCGGCGAGCGACTGGCAGAGCCGCTGCATGCCATCGGCTGACGGGTCGGCGTGGTGCCGAGTCGGTCGGCGCGACGCGCGAGCACCGAAATCCGCTGTTTACGCGTCGGAAGCGATGGCGGCGAGACCGCCGTTCGCCGTACAGTCGGCACATAACAATCGCAAGACAGAGAGGAACCCGGCCATGGCCATCGACTTCGAGATTCCGGCGGAAGCGAAAGCAATCCGCGAGCGGGTACGCAAATGGGTGCACGACGAATGCATCCCGGCGCAGGAGAAGCTCATCGCCGGTGGCGACTACAAGAAAATCCTGGGCGAACTGCGCAAGAAGGCCCGCGCGCAGGGGCTGTGGTGCCCGTTCATTCCGAAGGAGCATGGCGGCATGGGGCTCGGCCCGCTCGCCAACGCGCTCGTGCAGATGGAATTGGGCGAGAGCTATCTCGGCGCGCTGTCGATGAACACGCAAGGCCCCGACGACGCGACCATGCTCACGTTATTGCAGAACGGGACCCCGGATCAGAAAGAGCGCTTCCTCAAGCCCCTGCTGAATGGCGAGAAGCGCATCTGCTATTCAATGACCGAGAAAGCGTCAGGCGCCGACGCCACCGGCATGCAGACCCGTGCTGAGAAGAGAGGTAATTCCACCTATGTGCTGAACGGTGAGAAATGGTTCTCCTCCGCTGCATCCGTCGCCGATATCGCGCTGGTGATGGCTAAGACCAATCCGGAGGCGCCGCGCCATCAGCAATTCTCGACCTTCCTCGTCGAGCTTCCGAACCCCGGCTACAAGATCAAGCGCAACATCAAGACCATGGCGGCGGAAGGCCCGCTCAGCCACATCCTGGGCGGCGGCCATGCCGAGATCGAGATCACGGACCTCGAAGTACCAGCCGAGAACCTGCTGGGCGGCGAAGGCAACGGCTTCAACATGGGTCAGCACCGTCTTGCCTATGGAAGGCTGCGCCACGGCATGCATAACGTGGCAATGGCGCAGCGCGCGCTCGACCTCGCGGTGGCGCATGTCACCAAACGCTCGACCTTCGGCAAGCCCCTCGCCGAACGCCAAGCGGTGCAGTTCATGCTCGCCGAATGCGCCAGCCAACTCTACATCGCGCGGCTGATGATCATGCACATCGCCTACAAGGCGGAGAAAGGCCTCGACCTGCGCAACGAGAACGGCATCGCCAAGGTCTATCTCGCCAACATGGTGCACAAGGTGGTCGACACCGCGATCCAGCTGCACGGCGCGCTCGGCTATTCGATGGATACGCCACTGGCCGGCTGGTACACCCATATCCGCTCGCAGCGGCTGGTTGATGGGCCGGACGAGGTCCACAAATGGACGACCGGGCGCAACGTCATCAAGGCGTTCAAGCAGCACGGCACCACTGCATCGGCGACAGGCGGCGATCTGCTGTAGATTCGTGGATGTGAATGGGAAGAGGCGGCGGGCTGGGAGCGCGCCGCCTCGCGCCTGAAGGGACGCCCGTGCTCTATTTTTTTCTTAGCCGTTTCCTGCTGGATCCGACGGCCTGGGTCCTCTCTCTGATGATCGCCGCCTTGATCGCCGGCCACTACCGGCGACGAAAATTGCAAGACGGACTGATCGTCGGGGCTGGCTTGTTCCTCGTTGCTCTTTTCCTGTTCCCCCTCGACTACATCGTGGCGCGACCGCTTGAGAATGCCTATCCGCGCCCTCCCCTTCCCGCCCATGTCGACGGCATCGTCGTACTGGACGGTGCGCTGAATTCCGACGTGTTCGCGACACGCCATGTGCTGGGCGAGAACGGCAGCACCATGCGTCTGATCGCCGGCGCTGAGCTGGCACGGCGCTTTCCGAACGCAAAGCTGATCTATTCCGGAACATCGGAGGAGACGCCACAAGACCGACTGCGCGAGCACATGACGGCAGTGAGTCTCCTCGAAGCCCTCGATATCCCGCCCGGGCGCACGATCTTCGAGAGCACGTCGCGCAACACGGGCGAGGACCTCGCGAATTCGATGAAGCTCGTCCACCCCAAGCCGGGCGAGATCTGGATGCTGGTGACATCTGCGGTGCATATGCCGCGCGCCATGGCCGTGGCGAAACGGCTGGGCTGGCAGATGACGCCCTGGCCATCAAACTACATCTCCCCGACCGGCGGCGATGATCTGAGAATCGGCGATCCGTCGGACAGCTTCCACAATTTCCATGCGGCCCTGCACGAATGGGTGGGGCTCGCCGTCTACCGATTGACAGGGCGCGGCGGCGGCTGACCGGCGCAAATTTCTGTTATGGTCCGCGCCGCTTCGAGGGGAGATCGATCTGCCATGCGTCTTCAGGGATGGTTTGCGCCACTGGTGTTGGGCGTTCTGCTGCTGGCCGGCTGCGGCGACAAGGCGGGCGCGCCGGCCTACGACCTCACACCTGAATCCAACCAGAAATTCCTCGCCGACAACGCTGCGCGCAAGGACGTCAAGACGCTGCCGGACGGGCTGCAATACCGGGTGATCATTTCGGGCCATGGCAAACAGGTGACAAGTCCGACCGACCTCGTGACCGTGACCTACAAGGGCTGGACTATCGACGGCCATGTCTTCGACCGCACCGAGCACGGCCAGACGGCGAACTTCCCCGCGGGCCAACTCATCCCCGGCTGGGTAGAGGCGCTGCGGCTCATGCATGTCGGCGACGAGTGGCAGATCGTGATCCCGGCCGATCTCGGCTATGGTGCCGAAGGCACGCAAGGCATCGCGCCGAACCAGACGCTGGTGTTCAACATGCAGCTCATCGCGGTGCGCCCGGCGGATCAGGAATAGGCGATCGCCGCGCGATCTTCTGATATGGTCCCGGCCGTTTCACGAACCGGATGAGCATGGGCACGGAATTTTCCATCGGCGGCGTCCCCATCGGCGGCCGCGTGCTGACTGCGCCGATGACCGGCGTGTCGGATTTGCCGTTCCGCCGCGCCGCATCGCGGCTGGGTGCGCCCTATGTCGCAACCGAGATGGTGGCCTGCGAACTCTTGGCGCAGGGGCGGCCCGATGTGGTGCGCCGCGCCGCGGTGGGCGACGGTCTGCCGCTCACAGTGATCCAACTGGTTGGGCGGCGGCCGGAGTGGATGACGCGCGGCGCGCGCATGGCCGAGGCCGCCGGCGCCGACATCGTCGACATCAATATGGGTTGCCCGGCCAAGGAAGTGACGGGCGGGCTCTCCGGGTCGGCGCTGATGCGCGACCTGGAGCTGGCGGAACGGCTGATCGCCGCGACGGTCGATGCCACGACGCGGCCGGTGACGCTGAAGATGCGCCTGGGTTGGGACGACACATCCAAGAACGCGCCAGAGCTTGCGGCGCGCGCCGAAGGTCTAGGAGTTCGGGCGATCACCGTGCATGGACGGACGCGGCAGCAATTCTATGGTGGTCAGGCTGACTGGCGCGCGGTTGCGGCGGTGAAGGCGGCGGTCGGCATACCGGTGATCGTCAACGGCGATATCATCGACGCGGCGAGCGCGCGAACGGCGCTGGCCCAGTCCGGCGCCGATGCGGTGATGATCGGGCGCGGCGCCTATGGCAGGCCGTGGATCGCCGACGCGATCGCGCGCGCGCTGCACGACGGCGGTGAAGTCCGCGAGCCGCCATTGGAAGCGCAGCTGGAAATTGTCTGCGAACACTTCCGCGAGTCGCTCAGCTTCTATGGCGACAAGCTTGGGCTGAAGGTCTTCCGCAAGCATCTTGCCTGGTACATCGAAGGTGCCGGCACGCCGCGCCCCCCGGAGGCCCGCCGCGAGGCCAAGGCTAGGCTCTGCCGGCTGACTAACCCACGCGAGGTCGAGGAAGCGCTTGCGGCATTGTGGCGAACGGAAGACCTGGCACTCGCCGCCTGAGATGGCCGCCTTCGTCTATGTCCTTCTCAGCCGTTCGAAGCCGAAGCGGACTTATGTCGGCTGGACGCTCGATCTCCCGCGACGGCTGACGCAGCACAATGGTGGCAGCGGCGCCAAATTTACGCGCGGTGGCGCGTGGCTGCTGGTTTATGCCGAACGTCATCGCACACGAAACGGCGCGATGCGGCGGGAAGTGCTCCTGAAGCGTGACCGCAAGTTCAGAGCGATGCTGCGCGAGCGCTAGCCCCGCCCCACGAACGGCATCTTGGTCGCCATCACCGTCATCGTCAGCACATTGGCGTCGAGCGGCAGGCTCGCCATATACAGCACGGCTTTCGCCACCGCTTCGACATCCATCACCGGTTCGGGCGCGAGCGTACCGTTGGGCTGCGGGACGCCGAGCTTCATGCGCGAGGTCATCGGTGTCTCCGCATTGCCGATGTCGATCTGGCCGCAGGCGATGTCGAAGGCGCGACCGTCGAGCGCGGTCGATTTCGTCAGCCCGGTGACGGCGTGCTTGGTGGCGGTATAAGGCGCCGAATTCGGCCGCGGCGCATGCGCGCTGATCGAGCCATTGTTGATGATGCGCCCGCCACGCGGCGTCTGCGCCTTCATCAGCTTGATCGCCTGCTGCGTGCAGAGGAACGGTCCGGTCAGGTTGGTGTCGACCACCGCCTGCCATTGCGCCAGCGAAAGGTCCTCCATCGGCAAGGGCGGCGCGCCGGTGCCGGCATTGTTGAACAGCAGGTCGAGGCGGCCGAAGCGCGCCTTCACCTGCGCGAACAGCGCAGCCACAGCAGCGGCATCGGCGACGTTGGTTGGCATGGCAAGCATCGAGCCGGCCGGCGCGAGCGACGCGGTTTCTGTCAGCGCCTCGACCCCGCGCCCGGCCAGCACGACGCGATAACCATCCCGCGCGAGAGCCAGCGCTACGGCGCGGCCGATACCGCTGCCCGCGCCGGTAACCAAAGCGATCTTCTCCATGGAACTCTCCTGTCCCGGATCGGGATTCTGCCACAAATTGCGCTAAACTGCGGCCAGATCACTTGGGAGGATTGCATGTTCTGGTGGGTAGCACCGCTGGCCGTGGCCGGGTTTGGCGCACTGTTCGTGG
>DATEZM010000360.1:0-2855 GCA_035255625.1 Rhizomicrobium sp.
CTGTTCGAGCCGGACAAACCGCGCGCCGTGCTTACGCCGGCACAGAAGATCCAACTGGCTGCGCTGATCGAAGCTCTGCTTCTCGAAATCGCAGCGGCTCTGGCGGGCGGGGAGGTCGGCGATGACCAAGATCACGGCTGAGCATCTGAGCGGCGGCGCGTTCGTCTACATCCGCCAGTCGACGGCCGATCAACTCAAGCACAATCAGGAGAGCCGTCGGCGGCAATATGGGCTGGCCGAGCGTGCTCGACAGCTTGGTTGGAGCTCAGTCGAGGTCATCGACGATGATCTGGGCCGTTCAGGAGGCGGCATCAATCGCCCGGGCTTCGAGCGTCTTCTGGCGGCGATCTGCGAGGGCCGCGTTGGCGCCGTACTCGCGATCGAGGCGTCGCGGCTGGCCCGCAACGGTCGCGACTGGCACACGCTGATCGAGTTCTGTGGACTGGTCGGGACTGTCATCGTAGACGAGGATGGAATCTATGATCCGCGCCATCCCAATGATCGCCTATTGCTAGGCATGAAAGGCACGATGAGCGAGTTGGAGCTTTCGCTGTTCCGACAGCGCTCGCAAGAGGCGCTGAAGCAGAAGGCTCGGCGCGGCGCGCTGTTCCTCCGCGTTGCGGCCGGCTATGTCAAGGCTGGACGTGAGCGGATCGAGAAGGACCCGGACCTGCGGATTCAGGACGCTTTAAGATTGGTGTTTTCAAAGTTCGCCGAGTTCCAAAGCGTTCGTCAAGTTCATGTCTGGCTGCGCGACGAGGGCATCTCGTTGCCGGCCAAATCTCAGAAAGCGGCGCAGGAGCGAGCAATTGTCTGGAAGCTTCCGCTCTACAACAGCGTGCACAACATCCTGACCAACCCTGTCTATGCTGGCGCGTATGCCTTTGGGCGCACGATGAGCAAAGTCAGCGTCGAGAACGGCCGCAAACGCGTGCGACGCGGATTTCGGCGCTCTCAGACGGAATGGGATGTTTTGCTCAAGGATCAGCACGAGGGCTATATCACCTGGAGCGAGTTCGAGCGCAACCAGCGGGCGATTGCCGATAATGCGACCGGGAAGGGCAGCGCCTCGGCCAGAGGAGCGGTGCGGCGGGGTGAGTTGCTCATGCCGGGGCTCCTGCGTTGCGGCCATTGCGGCCGCAAGTTGTACGTGGGCTATGGTGGCAAGGCGGGCCGCTATTACTGCCAGGGCGCTCGCGTGAACCATGGCGTGGGGCGGTGCATCTCGTTCGGTGGTCTGCGCGCTGATCATGCCGTTGGCGCCGAGGTTCTCCGGGTCCTGAAGCCGCTCGGCGTCGATGCCGCGCTCAGGGCGCTGCAAGCGCAGAGGAGCGAAGCGTCAGCCGCCCGGCGGCAACTGGAGCTGGCGTTGCAACAGACGCATTTCGAGGCCTCCCATGCGCGTCGCCAATACGATGCCGTCGACCCAGCAAATCGCCTTGTGGCCGGCGAGTTGGAACGCCGCTGGAACGAGGCGTTGCAAGGCGTGCGCCGGATTGAAGGGGAAATCGCGGTGCTCGTGGCGAGGAAACCGGCGTTACTGAGCGAGCAGGAGCGACAGCACTTGATGCTACTCGGCGCCGATCTCGAATTGGCTTGGTCGCATCCGGCCGCGACGGCTGCGACACGCAAGAGGATATTGCGCGCGGCCGTGCACGAAATCGTCGTACGGATCGAAGACGGCTTCATCGAGATGATCCTGCATTGGCAAGGCGGGGACCACACCGCCCTGAAGCTGAAAATGAATGGAGTTGGCAAGCACCGTTGGACGATACCCGAGGATACCTTGTCGCTGATCCGCGGGCTGGCGCGCCAAATGCCCGATCGGCAAATCGCGCGTCTCCTCAATCGCGCCGGCAAGCCGACCGGACGCGGCAACGGCTGGACCGAACCGCGGGTGCGCTCATTCCGCTGCCACCACGACATAGCGGTCTATCGTGACGGCGAATGGGCCGAGCGGGGCGAGTTGACGCTCGAAGCGGCGGCGCAAATCATCGGAGTCACCGCGATGTCGGCGCTGCGCATGATCCAACGCGGTGACATCAAAGGGCGACAGCTATGCAAGGGCGCTCCTTGGGTCATCACGGCCGAAGCAGTGGCGCCCTTCAGCGCCCGAAAACGACCGCTAGGACCGCCAACACCAAATCCCGTACAGCAGGCCTTTGAGTTTCAATGACATAGAGAGATAAGCATCATGACGCGTGTCCGCTCGGACACGCCAAGCTCGAAACGACCGCGCTCTATACGCGCGTTGCCGTCAACACGATCCGCGACGTGACGAGTCCGCTGGAGCGGCTCAGTTTGAACCTGGCCAAGATCCCGGCGAGAAGCCCCGCCGAGCCGGAAGCGCCCGCCTGACACCGCTTCTCGTGGCTCGTCTCGCCCTGGAGGTCGCGGATATCTTCCGCGGCCATGGCCAGGCTTGGCGTGAGGCCAACGCCGGCCATGTGAGCCTCGGCCAGTTGAAGGCGATGTCGGCGATCGAGAACTGCCGCACGGCGGCGCTCGGCGGGCATGTCGCGCGTTGCGAGGACTGCGCTCACGAGGACATCGCCTACAACTCGTGCCGCAACCGCTATTGCCCGAGGTGTCAGGGCGCGGCGGCCAGAGCGTGGCTCGCCGAGCGGGAATCCGAACTGTTGCCGGTTCCCTATAACAACTTAAGAGTTCCCCCGGCTTTGCCGGGGTGGCCGTAGAAGTTTGACTTTTACGGTGGTCCACCGTGATTTATGCCTTTGTGAGCCGCCAAGCACACAAAGGGTCAAACCACGATGGACCAATTCGAGAGTTTAAATCACACCAAGTGGGACTGCAAATATCACGTCGTTTTCATTCCAAAATACCGCCGGAGGACG
>DATEZM010000361.1:0-10791 GCA_035255625.1 Rhizomicrobium sp.
CCCAGATCGACGCGGATGACGTCGTCCCACTGCTCGCATGTCATCTTGTGCAGCATGGCGTCTTTGGTGACGCCGGCATTGTTCACCAGCACGTCGATGGCCCCGAGCGCGCCTTCCACATCCTTGATGCCCGCGGCACAAGCTGCAGCATTGCCGACGTCCCACTTGAACACCGCGATGCCGGTCTCGGTCTTGAATTTCGCCGCCGCGTCGTCGTTGCCGGCGTAACTTGCCGCAACCTTGAAGCCGCGATCCTTGAGCGCGACGGAGATCGCCGCGCCGATGCCGCGCGTTCCCCCCGTCACCAACGCCACCCGTGCCATGTGCTCGTCCCCGTGTGTTTTCTCGTTGTCTAACACATAGCCCGGGACAAAGGCCGCACGCAATAAACTGGCCGTGCGACAGAACAGCTTGTTATTTTCATGCGGCGGCGCGCTGGCGCTCCAGGCACTTTTTCACCGGTGCGTTTCGCTAGCGCTCCACGCACATCGCGATGCCCATGCCGCCGCCGATGCATAGCGTGGCGAGGCCCTTCTTGGCATCGCGGCGCTGCATCTCGTGGAGCAGCGTTACCAGCACGCGGGCTCCGCTTGCGCCGATCGGATGGCCGATGGCGATGGCGCCGCCATTGACGTTCACCTTCGCGGTATCCCAGCCCATGTCCTTGTTCACCGCACAGGCCTGCGCCGCGAACGCCTCGTTGGCCTCGACGAGATCGAGATCCGACGCCTTCCAGCCCGCCTTCTCCAGCGCCTTGCGCGACGCCGGAATGGGACCGGAGCCCATCACCTTGGGATCGACGCCGGCCTGGGCCCAGGATTTGATCTTCGCGAGAGGCTTCAGCCCGCGCTTCTTGGCTTCGCTCGCGCTCATCAGCACCAGCGCGGCGGCGCCGTCATTGATTCCACTCGCGTTCGCGGCGGTGACGGTCCCGTCCTTCTGGAAGGCGGGCCGCAGACCGGCCATCGCCTCCAGCGTCGCGCCGTCGCGGATATATTCGTCGGTGTCGATCACCTTGTCGCCCTTGCGCTCCTTGATGGTGACGGGCGCGATCTCGTCCTTGAAGCGACCGGCCTTCTTGGCGGCCTCGGCCTTGTTCTGCGAGGCGACGGCGAACGTGTCCTGCTGCTCGCGGGTGATCTGCCATTCGCGCGCGACGTTCTCGGCGGTGACGCCCATGTGATAGCCGTTGAATGCGTCCCACAGCCCGTCTTTGATCATGGTGTCGACCATGTCGAGATTGCCCATCTTGGTGCCGGCGCGGAGGTACGCGGCGTGTGTCGACTGGCTCATCGATTCCTGGCCGCCGGCGACGACGATTGCCGAGTCGCCCTGCGCGATCGCTTGGGCCCCGAGCGCCACCGCGCGCAGGCCCGAGCCGCACACCATGTTCACGCTCCAGGCGGGCGCGGAATCGGGGACGCCGGCGTTCTTCGACGCCTGGCGCGCCGGGTTCTGGCCCTGGCCTGCGGTCAGCACCTGTCCGAGGATGACTTCGGAAACGTCTTCCGGCTTCACGCTGGCGCGCTCCAGCGCGGCCTTGATCGCGACCCTGCCGAGTTCATGGGCCGGCACGCTGGCGAATGCGCCGTTGAATGCGCCGACCGGCGTGCGCACGCCCGAAACGATGACCACGTCTTCCACCAGAACCTCCCGGATTCTCATTCGCCTAAGGCATTTCACCCAAATTGCCGCGAATGCGAGCAGCGGTAAACAGGGCCAAATCGCCTCACTATTCCAGCGGGTTAGCCAGTCGGCGCAGCGCACCCGCATGTTGCGGCTGCTCAAATGACCCTTTACACCGCGAAATCAGTGTTGTTGGGTTGGCCAAGACGAGCGTCCACCAGAGACGCGAAACGCCCACAAATCAAAGAGAAAAAGCGTGCCGGAAGACAGCCCCAAGGCGGACGCGTCCGTCATCATCAAGAAGTACGCGAACCGACGCCTCTACAACACGCAGACCTCGAGCTATGTCACGCTCGACCATCTGGCGCAGATGGTGAAAGAGGGCACCGAGTTCGAAGTGCGCGACGCGCGCACCGGCGAGGACATCACCCGCTCGGTTCTCACCCAGATCATTTTCGAGGAAGAGGCCAAGGGCCAGAGCCTCCTGCCGATCAAATTCCTGCGCCAGCTCATCCGCTTCTATGGCGACAGCCTCCAGAGCTTCGTGCCGGGTTATCTCGACATGAGCATGGAGGGCTTCGCCAAGAACCAGGAGCAGATGCGCAATCGCCTCGCCGAAGCGTTCGGCGGCTCCGGCCAGGTAATCGAGAACCTGACGCGGCAGAACATGGCGATGTTCGAGCGCGCCATGTCGATGTTCTCGCCCTTCGCCGCCACGCGCCGTTCGGCGCAGGAGGACGACGGCAAGTCGAACGGCGGCGGCGGCGAGTCGAAGGCCAAGCCATCCGAAGAGATCAGCGAGCTTAAGAGCGAGATCGAAGCGATGCGCCGCCAGCTCGCGGAGCTGAGCCAGCGCAAATAGCGTCAGCGGCGCGCCGGGGGCCACGCCATCTACCAGGTCACGCTCACGCAATCGCATTTTCCCGCGCAGGCCGATGACGCCGTGCGCGAGACGACGCTTCCGTCCATCCTGCTGGACGCCGCGCGCGACGTGCCGAATGGGCGCGCCCTGATCGAAGTGGATGGACAGGGCGCGACCGCGCGGCGCTGGACCTATCGCCAGCTGCTGGAGGATTGCGAAAAGCTGGCTGCTGCACTCGCAACACGCCATGCGCCGGGCGAGCGGATCGCGGTGTGGGCGCCGAACGTGCCCGAATGGATGATGCTCGAATTCGCCGCCGGCATGGCCGGGCTCACCCTCGTCACCGTCAATCCCGGCTACCAGGCCAAGGAACTGAGATTCGTCCTCGAGCAGTCGCGTGCCAGCGGGCTCTATCTCACGCGCAGTTTCCGCGGCAATCCGATGATGGAGATCGCGCGCGGGGTCGTTTCCGATCTGACCGGAATCAGGCACGTCGTGGACGTCGAAGACGCGGAACAGTTCTTCGCCGGCGGCGGTGGCAAGTCGCTGCATGAGGCGGCGCCCGGCGATGCCGCGATGATCCAGTACACTTCCGGCACGACCGGGTTTCCCAAAGGCGCATTGCTGACCCATCGGAGCCTCACGAACAATGCGCGCTTCGTCCTTGAACGGGCCGGCACGGTTCGCGGCGATGCGAGCGTCAACCAGATGCCGATGTTCCATATTTCCGGCTGCGGCGTCGTCACGCTCGGTTCCGTACAGCTTCGTCTGCCGATGTTCCTGGTGCGGCAGTTCGAGCCGGCGCGCATCAACGCGCTGATCGAGAGCGAGCGCGTCGGCATGATCGGCGGTGTGCCGACCATGCTTGTCGGCATGCTCGAGGCACTCGGGCGCGAGCCCAGGGACGTTTCCAGTGTCCGCAGCGCGTTTTCCGGCGGCGCCATGGTGCCGCCGGAACTCGTGCGGCGGTTCAACGCGGCGTTCGGTTGCGCGCTATCGATCTGCTACGGCCAGACCGAATCCGCCGTGCTGACCGTGACGGGGCCAAAGGACGCCTTCGAGGACCAGTGCGACAACGTCGGCCAGCCGCTGACGGGGATGGAGATGGCAATCCGCGATCCCGCATCGGGCGCCGTCGTCCCGTGCGGGGTCGTGGGCGAGATTTGCGCGCGCAGCTACGGGACGATGCTCGGCTACAACGACAATCCGGATGCGACAGCGAATGCGATCGAACCCGACGGCTGGCTGCACAGCGGCGACCTCGGCACGATGGACAGCCGCGGCTATGTTTGCATCACCGGCCGGGTGAAGGAGATGATCATCCGCGGCGGCGAAAACCTGTTCCCGGCCGAGATCGAGAACGTGCTGCTGGAACATCCCGCCATCGCCGAAGTCGCGGTCGTCGGCGTGCCGGACGAGCGCTGGGGCGAGATCGCGGTGTGCTTCCTGCGCGCCACGCCCGGCGCGATGCCTGTGCGCACCGAGTTGATCGCGCACTGCCGGCGCGATCTCGCGGCACAGAAGACACCGGCGCATTGGATTGCGGTCGAGTCGTTTCCGCTCACCGGCTCGGGCAAGATCCAGAAATTCGTGCTGCGCGAAAAGTTCCTTGCCGGCGACTATCCCACGCGGCTCTAGCGCGAGCACCTCAGCTCTCGGTTCGCCAGCCCATGATCTTCAGGATGTTGCCGTCGGGGTCCTTGAACGGCCGCATCACATGCTCCTTGCCATTGTGCCGCTGCACGATCTCGACCGGACCGGAGAACGCCAGGTCCCGCGCCGTCAGCGCCGCTTCGGCCGCTTGCCAGTCGTCGACCGCGAAATAGATGAAGGTGTTGGGCTGGACCGGTCCTTCGAACGGCGCCGGGCCGATCATCAGGCTGATGCCGCCGGCGTCGAAGAACGCCATGCCCGAAACCTCGAATACGAGCGGCAGGCCTAAGACATCGCGATAAAAAGCGACCGCTCTTTTCACGTCGCGTGTCGAGAGCGCGATCTGCGCGATCTTGGACAGCTTGAATGCAGTGCCGGACATGGGTTCCTCCAGTCTTAATTTCAGGATGTGCGCGGACGCCAGCCGATGATGGCCAGGTGATTGCCGTCCGGATCGGTGAATTCGCGCAGGGCGTGTTCGCGCGCGCTGTCACGCTCGACGATTTCCACGGGCGCGATAAATTGGACGCCGCGCGCCAGCAACGTCGCTTCCGTCGCGTTCCAGTCCCCGGCGTCGAAATAGACTGTGGTGCTTCCGCCCGAGATCATCTGCTCGTTGCTCGGGGCGCCGACCATCACCGTCATCTCGCCGGCACGGAAGAACGCCAGCCCGTTCGATTCGAAGAGGAAATCCAGGCCGAGTACGTTGCGGTAGAACGCCTTTGCGCGCGGCAGGTCGTGGGTCACCAGAGACACCTGGGCGACGCCGTTCAGGAGCGGATGCGCCACTTGAGCCGGCATCGCCTGCACCGAAGTTGGGGCCATCGCTAGCGGAGCGGCGGCCAAGGTCAGTGCCAGTGCAATCCTGCGGGCCGTTGTCGAAAGGGTCATGTCGAATGTGCCTCCTTGTTGCAGCACATTAGTTAGTTAGTTAGTTAGTGAAACGAACTATGTCAAAGACCTTCTAACTTCGCCGGGCTATTTTCGTTGCTTTCCTTCCCGGGAGCCGATATAATTAGCTGTACTAACTAATGAAATCAAGGATCGAGCTTGGACAGAACCAGCGCGGCGCACGTCATCGCCGATCGCATTCATTCAGCGGCGATCCGCCTTTTGCGCCGGCTGCGCAATGCGGATTCCGCGGCCGGCGTCTCGGCGCCGAAATACTCCGCCCTTTCGGTGCTGGTGTTCGTCGGCCCGCAGACGCTGAAGGATCTGGCCGCCGCCGAGCAGGTCCGCCCGCCGACCATGTCGCGCCTCGTCGCCGAGCTGGAGACCGAAGGCTTCGTGACCAAGCAGCAGTACAAGGACGACCTTCGCGTCCTACGGATCGCAGCGACGGCGAAAGGACGCACCTTGCTGGAAGCAGGGCGTGAACGCCGCCTTGCGATGCTGACCGATCAGGTGCAGGCGCTCGGCGAGCGCGACCGCCAGACGCTGGCGCGCGCGGCAGAAATTCTCCTGCGCCTCAACGGCTAATCACTTCAACGCTTCAGCCACGCCGGCGCGATATCCGGTTCGCCGAAGAAAAAGCCCTGGAAGTAATCGACTCCCATCGCTTCGAGCAGCTGTGCGTCGGCTTCGCTCTCCACCCATTCGGCGACGACCTTGAGATTGAAGTTCTTCGCCAGGCCGACGAGCGTGCGCACAAACACCTGGTTCTCGGGCGAAGACGACAGGCCTTTCACATAGGCGCCGTCGATCTTGACCATGTCGAGATTCAGCATCTGCAGATTGCGGAACGAGGTGTAGCCGGCGCCAAAATCGTCGATCGCCACCGAGCAGCCCAGCGTGCGCAATTGGCTGACGAATTGCGCGTTCTCCTCGAAATGATGCAGCGCCGCAGTCTCCGTCAGCTCGACATTGAGACGCGGTGCGACATCGGCGTTGGCGTGGACATACTCGACAAAGCTGTTGAGCCAAGCGGGGTTGCCGGCCGCGGTGCCCGACACGTTGACGCCGATCTGCACCGCGGGATGGCTGCGCAGGGTGGCAACCGCGATCTCGAGCGCGCGCCGGTCGATCAGCCCGACGATGCCAAGCTGCTCCGCCGCCGGCACGAAGAGGCCGGCGGTGGCGATACTGCCGTCGGCGCGGCGCATGCGCAGCAGGCTCTCGTACTTGAAGACCGTGCGGTCCTTGGCATCGATGATCGGCTGATAGGCGAGCAGAAGACGCCCCTCGTTCAGCGCCGCGATGACCTCGTCGGCAATCTTCATCAGCCTGAGCCGCGCGCCTTCGCGCAACGGCGATTTCTGGTAGGAGTGGAAGCCGTCGCGCCCGCTGCTGCGCGCATGGTCGAGCGATTCCTCGGCGCGCAGCATCGCTTCCTGGCTGGACGCGGCGCCCGTCGGGAGCCAGACCGCACCCACCGATGTCGTGGCCTGGACCTGGCCGCAGCGCGTGTCGATCACCTGATTGCGCACCGCAGCGCGCAGGCGCGCGGCCACGACCGCAATCTCCGGCTCCGAACAGTTCTTCAGGATGACGCCGAATTTGTTTCCGGCGATACGACCGATGATATCGCTGGAGCGCAGTGTGCGCGAGAGCCTCTCGCCCACGGCCACAATCACCTCGTCACCGGCGTCGAAACCGTAACCGTCATTGATCATCGCCAGCCGGTCTATAGCGGCGACGAGAAAGGCGCAGTGACGGTCTTCGGCGCGCGCCTTGTCGATTGCCTGGGCCAACTCGGCCCGCAGCGAGTTGCGGTTCAGATGCCCGGTCAATTCGTCGCGTGTGGCGAGATAGGACAGCCGCTGCATCTCGCGCTGCTTTTCGGTGGTCACGCGCATCAGTCCGGTGAGGCGGTCGCACCGCCCGTCGGGACGCGCGTTGCGCACGCCCGCCATAGTGACCCAGATCGAGCCCATTGCGGAGGCCGCTTCAAGCGCAATTTCGAAATCCACATTCTGTGGCGCGCGCGAGTCGACGAGCGCGGCGAGGCGTGCGCGCGATTCCGAACTCAGCCAACTCGTGAAAGCACCGCCCCGCGCCAGCTTCTGCGGATCGTTGTGGTAGGGGATGATATCGAGCGCGCCGTCCCAGACGATGCGGTCGTCGGCGATGGTCCAGTCGAACCCGGCGACTCCGGCGCCCAACAGAGCCAGGCGCAGCCTTTCGCCTCGTTCGGTGGCGGATAGCGCCTCCAAACCGTCGGCAGGCTTCTTCTGAAGCGGCTGACTCACATCCACCATTTCTGGCCGCTTTGCGGCCTTATGGACGGCGATCATGTCCGCTGGGGCTTAAAAAACTCGTAACTCCTTGGGCAATGAGCCGAGCCGAACGTCCTGGCCCGAGCTTTGCCTTAAGGACCTGTTATGAGCCGCGTACCGACCCGTAGCTTTGCGATTAGCGCCAGCGTCCTGCGCGCGCGACTCCTTGCGCAAGGTCGCGGCGATATCTGCACCTTCAAAACGCTAAATGGCGAAGCCGCGGACGAGACGCACGCCTGCACCGGTCGGGAACAGCGCCCCGCGGCGTCCCAATTCGACACACAGCCAGCTCCGGTCCGGAACACAGCGCGCCTCGATCCCACTTTCGTCGCGCAGGTGCTGGCGAGGCAATCGTCGACGCCCCCGCCTCAGGCCCTGGGTCTCGTGCCACCGCGCAGATCCCTCGCAGCGCGTTCTCCGACATAGGCGTCCGAGCGCGATAGCGCCAGCGTCAATCCCAAAGTACCGGCCGCCGTGAATAGCAACAGTGCGACCTGCACACCTTCGAATGCAAAGGTCGATGCGGCGCCGAGAAAACACAGGCTGGCCGCCAGGCCCTGCAAGGCCGGCGTTCCAGAGCGTTGCTTGACGCTGAGGATCCCCACGGCGAGAGCTGCACCCACAATCGGCGTGAGCGAGAGCGCCGCGATGTTGGTGACGGCCGCGCCAAGAGCGCAAAGCGACACCGCGGCAAGCAGCGCGGCCGAGAGCCCGACGTCCAGAGGCCGCGTCAGCGCGGTCGCGGTCGCCAGTGCGAGAATGACGGCGCCCAGCGGCAGCACGAGCAGCGCGATTGCCCGCACCGTGACCGGCATGGCCACAGCTGCGACGGCGAGGGCCGCGAACAGGACCGTTGCGAAGCGCAGATAGACTCTTGCCGAAGGCCGTGCACCGGCGGCCACAAACCAGGTCGCCAAGCTCGCGATGAACAGCAGTGCCGCAGCGACTCCGATCATGGCCGCTTCACGTCGCGCGCCAGGATCAGGGCCTTAAGTTCGTCCAGCGCGCGCTCCACGCGCGTCAGCCTCTCTCTCAGTTCATGCAGATCGCCGGATGCTTCTTTCGGTACCGGCGTCGACACACCCGCGCGGTCGGCGATTTCGGCCGGCGTCGCGCCGAGAAGCGCTGACAGGAGACGCACATTGTCGGCCGTCAGCTCGCGCTGGTCCTTCCACAATTCGGCGATCTGCATCTCGGTTAGGCCGAGTGCGGCAGCGATCGTGGCGCGCGTGAGCCCGGCGGCTTCGAGCCGCGCGTCAAACCAGGCCGAATCGAAGAACAGCGCCATCGGACGCCGATTTTAGAGCTTATTGCTCGGCGTAGTAATTGGGGCGGCTGATCATCGCGGCACCAAGGACGTGACCGAAGCCGCCCTGCTGTACCACCACGGCGATGCTGTCATGCTGGACGCCGGTCTTTCCGGGCAGACTGAGCGACAGCGCGCGGCCGCGATAGACGCCAACGGCGCGAAGATCGCTGGCGACGTTGTGATAGGTGATCGTGTGTCCGGCATTCTCGCCTGTGGGAATCGTCACGCTCACTGCGGAGCGCAGCTGGAACAGCCAGACCGTGGCGTTGTGCGTGCCGGGCGCCGCCCCGATGTCGATCCGCATCTCCTGCGGCGTCTCGCGCAGCTCGACCGGCACGATCGGGTCCAACCCTGCCGGAGTCGACGGAACGTAGAGCGCTGTGGGCGTGCCCTGCGCATCGTCAGCGGCACGTTCGGCGTCGGCTTCGACCCGGGCGATGTCTCGCGCCTGCGCCAGCGCGACGGCGAGCTGCGCGCGGCGGTCAGCGATTGCGGCTTCGACTTGCGAGACACGACTGCCCACGACATCGACGACGCCATCGACAACTATCTGCGGGGTATAGACCCCGCCATGGCCCATCGCCGCGGCATAGGCCTTCTGGCGGCGCGTGTTCGCCTCGCTCGCCAGCGTGTCCTTCCAGCCCAGCATGTCCCAATAGGTGATGGGCAGACTGATCGCTATCACGCCGGGGCGCTGCGCCAGCCGTCCCAGCAACGCGTCGGCGGGCGGACAGGAACTGCAGCCCTGGCTCGTGAAGAGTTCCACGACAATAGGGCGGCCGCCCGCCTGTGCGCCGCCGGCCACACAAAGTGCGGCGAGCAGGATGGGAAAGATGCGGCGCAGCGAAACCATGGCCGGACCTTAGGGTCAGACGGCCTTGGCCTCCAGTCACTTCGCCTTGAACTGCCGAGGTCAGAAAGTTGCGTTGGTCCGCCGCCTGTGACAGCGCTGCCGCAGAGGCGAGCAATCGCCAGCCGACGTCGTGACCGCAATTGACCGGAGGAACGGGCGCCCATAGGTTCCGCGCCCAATTTGCGCGTTGAAACGGTGGCGGGATTTCCCGTCCGCCGCGTCCGTGCTTGGGGACGGGCGGAGGCGATGGCGCAGATCAGGGTCGAAAATCTCAGCAAAACCTACCGCGTGGGGGTGCGCGATCCGGGGCTCGCCGGCGCCTTCCGCGGCCTCTTCCGCCGCCGCCAGCGCAACGTCGTGGCGCTCGATTCCGTCAGCTTCACGCTCGAGGCCGGCGAGCTTCTGGGCTTCATCGGGCCCAACGGCGCCGGCAAGTCGACGATGATCAAGATCCTGTCGGGCATCCTGCGCCCGAGCGCCGGCATCTGCGAAGTGGCGGGTCAGGCGCCCTGGGCCAATCGCATCGCCCATGTCGCGCGCATTGGCGTGGTGTTCGGCCAGCGCACGCAGTTGTGGTGGGACCTGCCGATCGGCGAGAGCTTCGATCTGCTGCGCGACATCTATCGCGTCGACGCGAAGGCCTATGCGCAACGGCGCGAGCGGCTCGTCGACATGCTGAAGATCGCGCCGGTACTCGACACGCCGCTGCGGCAGATCTCGCTCGGCCAGCGCATGCGCTGCGAGATCGCCGCCGCGCTGCTGCACGCCCCGCGCATCCTGTTCCTTGACGAGCCGACCATCGGACTTGATGCCGTGTCCAAGCTGGCGCTGCGCGATTTCATCAAAGAGCTGAACCGCGACGAGGGCGTCACCGTGCTGCTGACGACGCACGACATGCACGATATCGAGGCGCTGGCGCGCCGCGTCATCATCATCGGCAATGGCCGGTTGCTTCGCGATTCGAGTTTCGAGTCGATGCGCGCCGAGGTTCTGGGCGACCGGCGCCTGATCGTCGATTTCGCGGAAGATGTCGGAGACGTCGCCGTCGAGGGCGCCCGCTTGCGATCGCGCGACGGCCGCTGCGTCGAGTTCGCGTTCGATCCGGCCAAGACGGCGGCGCACACGCTGATCGCCCGTGTCGCGGCCGCGCACGAAGTGGCCGACATCCGGGTCGAGGATCCCAAGATCGAGGAAGTGGTCGCGCGGTTCTATGCGTTGCACGGCGCGGTGGACGCATGATCGCCGCCCTGCCCTATCTCGCCATCCTGCGCGC
>DATEZM010000362.1:0-2516 GCA_035255625.1 Rhizomicrobium sp.
TGCCGCCGCACCTTCGACGCCGCGCGGCAGAAGGCCAATCTGTTCGCGAGCTTCGGTCCGGACATGGCCGGCGGCTATGTCCTTTCCGGCCACACCGATGTCGTGCCGGTCGACGGCCAGGACTGGTCGAGCGATCCGTTCCGCGCGGAGGTGCGTGACGGCAAGCTGTTCGGCCGCGGCGCCTGCGACATGAAGGGGTTCATAGCGGTAGCGCTGTCGCTGCTGCCGGAAATCGCGCGCGCAAAACTCCAGCGGCCGATCCATTTCGCGCTCTCCTATGACGAGGAAGTAGGCTGCGCCGGCGTGAGCGGACTGATCGAGGATTTGAAGACGGCGGGCATCCGCCCTGCCCTTGCCGTTGTTGGCGAACCGACTCTGATGCGCGTTGTGGGCGCGCACAAAGCTGGCGCGGTGTTGCATACCCATTGCCATGGCCGCGAAGGTCATTCCAGTGCGCCCGAGAAGGGCGCCAACGCCGTGATGATGGCGGGAGAGTTCGTGCACCTGCTCGACGAGGTGTGGAACGAGCTGCGCGCCGACGCCGATCCGCGGTTCGATCCACCGCATTCGACGGTGCAGGCAAACATGATCTCCGGCGGCTCGGCGGTGAACATCCTGGCGCGTGACGCGCTGGTCACCTGGGAATATCGCGCGCTGCCGGATCGCGACGCGGCGCGGATTGTCGAGACCGTGCGCGCGCGAACCGAGACGGCGATCTTGCCCAAGTACAAAGTCAGAGTGCCCGAAGCGCGGATGGATACGACGCTGCAGGCGAGCTATCCGGGGCTCGTCATGGACGAAACTTCGCCGGCGGTGGTGCTCGCCCGCGAACTGACCGGCGCCAACAGCGTCGATGCGGTGGCGTATGGCACCGAGGCCGGGCACTTCCAGCGCGCCGGCATTCCGGCTGTGATCTGCGGTCCGGGCTCGATCGACCAGGCGCACAAGGCCGATGAATTCGTCGCGCTCAGCGAACTGGCGAAATGCGAAGTCTTCCTGCGCAAGCTGGTCGCCAAGGCCGCGGCGGCTTAAGGCGGCGAGGACCGGACCATGCCGCGCAAATATCTGGTGATCATCGTTGTCGCGGTCGTGGCTGTCGCCGGCGCGATCTTCGGCTTCGTGCAGATCGACAAGTCGAATTTCGGCATTCCACGCTTCTATGTCTGGCGCAGCCTCGGTGGCGAATATCACGGCAGCCGGCGCGTCGCGGTGAATGGCATCACGCTTTACACGGAGACCTATGGCAGCGGCCCGCCGGTACTGCTGGTGCATGGCGCCGGCGGTTTCCTGGAGACGATGCATTGTTTCATCACCGCGCTGGCGCCGACGCACACGGTGATCGCGGTAGACTCCAGAGGCCAGGGCCGTTCGACCGACGGGCCAGGGCCGATCACCTATTCCGGTATGAGCGACGACATGGTCGCGCTGATGGATGCGCTGCACATCCGCCAAGCCGATGTGGTCGGCTGGAGCGATGGCGGCATCATCGGTCTCGACATGGCGATGCGCCATCCCGGACGTGTGCGCCGCCTGATCGCGGTCGGCGCGAATTACGACACGACCGGAATCGATCCGAAGGAATTCACGCCGGCGGCCTACGACGAGCAGGCAAGGGAGATCAAGCCGTTCTATGACTCCATCGCGCCGGATCCGAAGCATTTCCCGATCATGGTCCGCAAGATCAAGACGCTGGTGACGACGGAGCCGCATTACACGCTGGCCGAACTCGGCACCATCCGCGCCCAGGTGCTGATCGTCGCCGGCGAGCGCGATATGATCCTGCGCCAGCATACCGATGCGCTGGCGCACGCCATTCCCGGCGCGCAGGAGATCATCGTTCCCGGCGCCACGCATTTCGGCCCGCTGGAATCGCCCGCCGCCTACGAAGCGATCGCGGTGAAATTCCTGCAGTGAGCATCGCGTTCACTCCACCGGCGCCAGTGACTTCGGATCAATCGCGTGGACCGTGCCGCAGAATTCGCAGCGGGCGCGGATGAGGCCGTCGGGATCGGCGAGGCCGTCGCGGTCTTTCGCGGAATAGGATTTCAGCACCGCGGCGATGCGGTCGGGCTTGCAGCCGCAATGGAATTCGGTGCGCAGGAACGGCAGCACGCGCGCCTCGTCTTCGTGGAACAGCCGCCACAACAGATCCTCGGCGCCGAGCTGGGTGTCGAGCAGCTCGATATCCTCGACGGACGCGAGGAAGGCGGCGAGCCGCTCCCAATCGTCCTCCGCGCCGTGCCCTTCCGGCGTCGCCTGCAGCATGATGCCGCCGGCGCGCCAGGTGGGCGTCGCCGCGCCGGGCACGAACACCGGGCCGGCGGCGAGGCGCAGCGCGGTCGGCAACTGCTCGGACTGCACGAAATAGGTTTCGGCTTTCCTGGGTCTCGCGAAAATATACTCTGACGAACGGCATACGGCTGTGCGACAGCTTCATGTGCGCCGCCTTGACCGTCAACGGGAGTCCTTGGAACGTGATCGTCTCGTGGCTCCAGTCGAACTGGTAGGCTTCCCCT
>DATEZM010000363.1:0-4990 GCA_035255625.1 Rhizomicrobium sp.
AAGCGCATTGGGAATTCGACTTTCGAGATCCCGCCGACGACACTGCCGAACGCGAGCTATCGCTGACGCTACACCAGTGCACGATGAACATCATCCGTGGCGCGCGCTACAAATACGTGCATTTCACAACGCTTGCGCCGCTCTTGTTTGATCTGGAAAAGGATCCAGGCGAGTTCGTCGACCGTGCGACCGATCCGGCCTATTTGCCGGTGATGCTGGAATACGCGCAGAAGCTCCTTTCCTGGCGCATGAACCATGATGAACAGACGCTGACCCACATCTCGCTTGGACCTGACGGCCCGGTGGTACGGCCCTCGTCTCGGTACTGACTCATCTCGGGCTGGCGCCGGCCTCCAAATTACGTTAGCAAAATTGTGGCGCGGAACGGAGTTTCCTTGGACTCGCTCGAAGACATCGATGGCGTCCTGCCGGTCAATCAGGCGCGCAGCCGGGACGCCCGCGACCGCCTGCTGGCTGCCGGCGAACGTGTCTTCGCCAGGCTGGGCTACGATGCTGCGCATGTCAGCGACATCGCACTGGCAGCGGATTGCTCGGTCGGCAGTTTCTATCGCCGCTTCCGCGACAAGGAGGCCTTCTTCAAGGCGCTACATCAGCGTTTCACCGAGCGCAATCTCGAGAACTCCGCCCGCTTTTTCTCCATGCCGGAGTGGCAGGAGCAGCCGACCAGCGCAATGATACGGACCCTGATCAGCAACACTGCCAGCATCATGCGGCGCAACCATGGCTTCTTCCGCGCCCTGTTCCAGCGATCGCTCGCCGGCGCCGGCGCGGATTACTGGCCCCGGATGCGTGCCGGCACACAACGCCAGGGGGAACTGCTCGCCGAGTTCCTTGCCGCGCGCGATGAAGGCGGCCGCGAAAGACTGACGCAGGACTGCATCTTCGTGCTCCGCGCCGTCGACGGCGCGATCGTGAACCGCCTGCTCAATGACGGACCCGGCATGGACGAGCTCGTCGTGATCGATTCCCTGTCGCGAATGGCGCTCGCTTTCCTGGACATTCCCGATCGCGGCCAGCCGGCGAAGCAAAGGTGAAGCGCAGAGATTGGCTCGCCGCGGCCGTGCTGGCTGGCATTGCGGTCCTTTGTGTCGCCGCTCCAATACTCCTCGCCCCATCGGACGATCGAGCGCTTGTCTACGGCGGCGACGCGCCGCGGCGATGCTTGGCGACAGCAGCACTGCCTCATCAGGGAATGGTTTGGATCCCGTCCGGCGATTTTGCCGAAGGCGATACCGTCTATGCCGAAGAAGGACCCGTCACTAAAGCCGGTATCACGGGCCTCTGGATGGACAGCCATGAAGTCACCAACGCCGAATTCGCCGCGTTCGTGCAAGCGACCGGCTATGTGACCCAGGCAGAGAAGCCGGTCGATGCCACGATACATCCCGGGTTGCCGCCCGACATGTTGAAGCCCGGCGCCATGGTGTTTTTCATGCCACGGAAGGTCGACGGCATGGCGAATATCGCGCAGTGGTGGCGTTACGTGCCCGGAGCGAACTGGCGCCATCCGGCGGGACCAGCGAGTTCGATCGAAGGCCGCGAGAACTATCCGGTTGTCGAGGTGACGCATGAAGACGCGCTTGCCTATGCGCGCTGGAAGGGCCGCGACCTGCCGAGCGAGGCGGAATGGGAATGGGCGGCGCGTGGCGGCGATCCCAAGGCCGGCGACGATCACGACCAGCCGAAGAACGCCAACACCTGGCAGGGCATCTTTCCGGTGCTGAACAGCGGCGACGACGGGTTCGTCGGGCTGGCGCCGGCCGGCTGTTATGCGCCGAATGCGTTCGGTCTCTACGACATGTTCGGCAATGTGTGGGAGTTGACCAACGACATCTACCATGACCGCCACGGCGATGAGGATGCGCCGGATGCAATGCCGATGATGGGCGAAGGCCAGCGCTACGTCATCAAGGGTGGATCGTTCCTTTGCGCGCCGAACTACTGCATGCGCTACCGCTCCGGTGCGCGAGAAGGGCAGGAGGTCGATCTTGCGGCCAGTCATCTCGGCTTCCGCACCGTGTTGCGCGTGCCGAAGGACCGGCCACCTTAAGGCTCGGACACCATCTTCGCTTCGATCGCACCGATCTTGTCGATCTCGATGCGCACAGTGTCGCCGGCTTTCAGGAATTGCGGCGGCTTCATCGATTGGCCGACACCGCCCGGCGTGCCGGTGAACACCATGTCGCCCGGCTCGAGCGTCATCGCCTGGCTCAGATAGGCAACCTGATCAAAGCAGTTGAACACGAGATTGCTGGTGTTGGAGTTCTGCTTGGTCGTGCCGTTGACGACGCAACGGATGCCGAGCGCGTGCGGATCGCCGATCTCGTCCGCGGTGACGATCCACGGTCCGATCGGCGCATGGGTGTCGAAGGATTTTCCAACCAGCCATTGCGCGGTGTGGAACTGCCAATCGCGCACGCTGACGTCGTTGCCGCAGGCATAGCCGAAAATCGCACCGGGTGCCTGCTCTTTCGTCACATGACGGCAGCGCTTGCCGATGACAAAGACGAGCTCGGCTTCCCAGTCGATCGCCTTTGAGACCTTGGGCATCTGAATCGGATCGTTCGGCCCGTTCACCGCGTTGCCGAGCTTGGCGAACCAGATTTGGCGCTCTGGTGTCTGCGCGCCGCTCTCCTTGATGTGGTCGGCATAGTTGAGGCCGATCGCCATGACCTTTTGCGGCCGCGGCACCGGCGCGCGCAGCACGACGTCCTTCAACGCATAATGCGCCTTCTCCTCGCGCACGCGCTTGGCGACCTTGTCCTTCAGCGCGGGCCAGCCGGTGATCAGCGCGATCATGTCGGGCGCCAGATCGGTTAGCTCGATCAGTCCGTCGCCTGCCACTACGCCGATGCGCTCGCTACCGTCCGCTTGGAATGTCGCCAGCTTCATGTGCGTGCCGCTTTCGGTTTGGAGCCCTTGACGCTGGTGCGCACCATCTCGCGGCGCCAGCCATGATAGTCGTTGAGCGCGAAATGCTGGGTCGAGCGATTGTCCCAGATCGCGAGCGTGCCGCGCGCCCATCTGAGTCGCCAGGTGAAGTTCTCGTTTACCGCATGACGATAGAGATGGCCGAGAAGTCCGTCCGACTCGGGCTTCGACCAGCCCGCGATGCGTTGGGTGTAAACCGGATTGACGTAGAGCGCGGCGCGGCCGGTTTCGGGATGCGCGATCACAGCCGGATGCGTCTGCTCGGCATAGGCGTCTTTCGATGGTTCGATCTTCGTCGACATCTTGTCCTTGACCCCGTCGAGATAGCCACCGGTGCCATAGGCCGGGCCGGCGGAGTGCACCGCATTGATCCCCATCAGCGTCTCGCGCAGTCCGGCCGACAGCGTGTCGAACGCCATGTACTGGTTCGCCCACACCGTGTCGCCGCCTGCCGGCGGAGTCTCGAGGCAGTAAAGCACGGTGAAGCTCGGCGGCTCTTCCAGATAGGACAGATCGGTGTGCCAGGCATTGGCGAAGTTCAGCTTCTCGTCCGGCTGCTTGAGGATACGGATCACGAAGGGCCGTCCGTCGATCGGTTTCACATACGGCGTAATTGCTCTGCCGCCCAATGCGTCTGTGAATCGTTCGAGATCGTCGAGTGACAGATTCTGATCGGGCAGGGCAACGACGAGGTGATCGCGCAACGCGGCGCGAATGCCTGAGATGGCATCGGCATCGTCCGGCTTCGACAGATCGACGCCGGTGACATAGGCGCCGGCCGATCCGCCGGCAGGCGCCACCTTCAATTTTTCGCGCGTCGCTGCCGACATCGTCGCCTCCACTAACGCAAAGCCGCGGCGAAGAACTCCACCGCCAGGCCATGCGCGATCTTCGTCGCTTGCGGATTATAGCGCATGACCACTTTGCCGCCCTGGCCCCGATTGCCGAACGGATCGTCCACCACCATGTCGGCGCCCGGCATGTCGAAACCGTGATGACTGTCGGCCATGACCTCCACCCGGATCCGCGCGCGGTCGGCCGGTTTCAGGCTGCCGACCAGGGTGTGCGCGGTGTCGGGATCGTTGTCATATTGGTCGAGCGCGCCGGTCATCAGCAAAATGGGCGCGTCGATCAGATCGCCGAATTCGAAATTCGGTACCCGGTTCCAGGTCCAGGTCGCGGGATAGACCGGCATGAAGGCGCAGAAGCGCTCCGACGCGGGAACCGCTTCATTTTGCTTCGCGGTAGCCGCCAGCATCGTGGCGACGCCGCCAAAGGAAAATCCGGCGACGCCGATGCGACCCGCATCGACGGCCGGGTGGGCGGCGAGAAAGGCACGCGCGCGCCGCAGATCGGGCAAGGTTTCCACCACGGTCTTGGGCCGGCCGGCCGCGCCGCCGGCGAGATTGCGCGCCGCCCATTGATCGGGCTCCAACGTCACGAACCCAGCCGCGTTGAGCACATCGGCATAGCCGCCCTCGCGCCCTGACGGCCCCGCCGAGCCGTGCAGCAGGAGGACCGCTGGATGTCTTTCCTTTCCATCCTGGGGCACGCGCAGCCGTGCCGCGATGTTGAAAGGCGGCGCATGAAGCGACCGAAACGACACGTAGTGCAGGGTCGAATTCATCGAGGGGCCCGCCTAACCCATTGAAAATATTGAATCGGCGTACATTTGAACCTCGCTTTCGGGGGGAGGGGGTGGGGGTCCGCCACAATTGAAGCGAACGACGGCGCGGGGCGAGTGTCCGGGTTTTCGTGGAGCGGTCATTGCGGGTCGTTCTCTAAGGCGGCGCCCCCAGTATCGCACCGTTTTGGCGGTGTTGGATAAGTCGGAACCCGCCCCGCGCTACGCATTGCCCTTGCGTATCAGACAGACCCCATTCGCCGCGCCGGCGTGAACGTTACCGGCATGGTCTGCGGGCCGGAGATGAAATTCGACGGCAGCCATTTCGGCGGCGCGGCGAGGCGGAAATCCTTCATCCGTGTCAGCACCTCAGTCAGCATCGCATCGATCTCGATGCGGGCAATGTGCTGGCCT
>DATEZM010000364.1:0-3563 GCA_035255625.1 Rhizomicrobium sp.
GGCCAGGCGGTGGGCGATCACCAAGGTAGTGCGGCCCACCATCAGATTGGCCAGGCCCTGCTGGACCAGCAGTTCGTTCTGCGCGTCCAAAGCGCTGGTCGCTTCGTCCAGCAACAGCAGCGGCGCATCGCGCAGGATGGCGCGGGCGATGGCGATGCGCTGGCGCTGGCCGCCAGACAGCGTCACGCCACGTTCGCCGACGGGTGTTTCATAACCGGCAGGCAAGCGCTCGATGAACTCCGCCGCGGCCGCCGCTTCGGCCGCGCGCCGCACGTCGGTATCGGAGGCACCGGGGCGACCATAGCGGATGTTGTCCGCCAGGGTGCCGGAGAAGATAACACTGTCCTGCGCCACGACGGCGATGTTTGACCTGATATCCATTGGATCGAGATCGGCAAGATCGACGCCGTCGAAAGTGATGGCGCCCGATTGCGGCGCGTAGAAGCGCAGCAACAGCTGGAACACCGTCGACTTGCCCGCGCCCGACGGACCGACCAACGCCACCGCTTCACCCGGTGTGATCGCGAGCGAGAAGCCGTTCAGCGCCTTGAAATCGGGACGCGCCGGATAGCGGAAGACCACATCGCGGAACGCGACCGCGCCCTTCGCCGGCCTGGCCAGCCGCTTGGGATGCTCGGGTGCATCGATCTGCGGCTGCGTATGGAGCAGTTCCATCAGCCGTTCCGACGCGCCGGCGGCGCGCTGCAGATCGCCCCAGGTTTCGCTCATCGCGCCCATGCCGGTGACGAAGATCGCCGCATAGCCAGCGAACTGGACAAGCGTCGAAATCGTCATGCGATGCGCCACCACGTCCTTGGCGCCTACCCAGAACACGCCGACGATGCACACAGCCACTGCTGACATCACCACCGCCGTCATCACGGCCCGCGCGCGAGTGCGCAGGATTGCGACGATGAACGAACTCTCGACCGCGGTCCCGAACAGCTGGCGCTCGGTATTCTCGCGCGTGAAGGCCTGCACCGTCTGCATGGCATTCAGCGTCTCACTGGCACGGGCGGAGGTGTCCGCGACGCGATCCTGGCTGCGGCGGCTCAGCGTGCGCACCCAGCGGCCGAACAGGATCAGAGGGACCATCACCAGAACGACGATACCAAACACCAGCAAGGTCAGCTTGAGACTGGTGATGAAGAGAAGCGTCAACGCACCGGTCAGCATGACAAAATTGCGCGCCGCGACCGACGCCGACGAGCCGACCACAGTCTGAATCAGCGTCGTGTCGGCAGTCAGCCGCGACAACACCTCGCCGGTGCGCGTGACCTCGAAGAAAGCAGGTGTGAGACCCAGGATATGGCTGAACACGGCCTTGCGGATATCGGCGATCACCCGCTCGCCAAGCCAGGTCACGAAGTAGAAGCGTATGGCGGTCGCCACCGCCAGCGCGCAAGCGATGAGGATGAGCGGCAGGAAATACTGATCGATCTTCGAGGCCAGCGTCTGGCTGAAACCGTTCTGCACCAGCCGGCCCATCGCCGGTGGGATCAAAAGGCTCGCGGTCGAGGAACAGATGAGCGCCACGAAGGCGATGCCGATGGCGAGGCTGTAGGGCCTGAGGAACGGCAAAAGCTGCCGCAAAGGCGCGAGCGAGCGGCCCTTGGGCCGGGCCGCGGCGACGAATTCGAGCTGCTCGGCGTATTCTTCCCCGGTCTGCGCCACAGTTTCCTCCAGGCCCGACCGATATATAGGAGCGATTCCCGCAGCCCAAGGGACCCATCGCCGCTGGCGGTCTTGCCTTGAACCGGCGGCTTGCCTATAAGCCGCCGCTCCGAGAACGCGTCAAAGGGCCCCAGGCCATGAAAACCGGCATTCACCCCGACTACCATTTCGTCGAAGTCCGGCTGAACAACGGCGAGACTTACAAGACGCGCACGACCTGGGGCGAGGCCGGCCAGCAGCTCACGCTCGACATCGATCCGACCACCCATCCGGCCTGGACCGGCGGCCAGCAGCAGCTAATGGACCGCGGCGGACGCCTGACGCGCTTCAACAAGAAGTTCGCGGGCTTCGTGAAGCCAGACAACAAGTAAGACTTAGCCGTCGGACGAGATCTTTTCGGCCGCGATTCTATGCACCGCCTTCACGGCGGAAAGCTTTTTCCAGCCGATTCATTTGCACCTTGACGTCGGACTGCACCTCGAGCCCACCGGCAAACAAGACATCGTCCAATCGCGCGATGCGGCGATAGAGATTGTCGCTGCGCTCCAGCAGATCTTGCAGCGTCGCGGGCAAGAGTTCGAGGCCATCCCCGCCACCGCCGAGGCAGATCTCCTTCGAGCCGAGACGATAGCGGTCGTCGCGTGCGTCTTCGGCATTCATGTCGCCCTCGTGCACCGCGCGCTGGACCAGCAGCCAGCTTGCCGCCTGCATCAGGCGCGTCGTCACGCGCATGCTTTCGCCGGCATAGAGAAGTGCTGCCTTGCGCGGCAAGTCGCGCGATTCCTGGCGGCCGCGGCCATCGAGATAGCGCGCCGTCTCCTCGACCAGCGCCATGCCTTCCTCGAAGGTGCGATCGAACAGCGCCGAACCGGTGAAGCCCTGGATGGATACGTCCCGCAGGAATTCGTCGTCGGCTGTGCTTGTGCCCATCGTCTGAGTGCCGCCCACTTCGTATCGCCGCGCAAGCTATCAACTGCGGTGCGCGGCGCAAGCGGTCTGTGTCCCTAGTTCTTGCATAAACCAAATGAAGGGTTGCGCGCGCGCCACGCAAGCCTGTGCGTATTAATCTTGATGCGGGAACCTGCGCGTGCCTAACGCTTGAAGAAAGCGTCGGCCGCCGACTTCGTGCTTTCGCGCGCAGCGATCGCTTCGCGGCAGCGTGCGATCTCGGCTTCGAGCAATCCGATGCGGCGCTCAAGTTCGTGTGCCGACATGGCGGTGATGTCCTCGCCCAGCACAATGTCTGGTGTCTTCTTTCGGGGCAGAAGTTCTTCCGGATCGATCGGCATTTCCGCCTCCGTGCATTCGCCTGTATCTTCGCCGCCACCGACATTCTTGCCAAGCGGACGTGACGCCATGAAGGCTATCGAGATTGCCAATCCGGGACAGGGCTATGCGCTGAAAGTGGCCGAGATCGCCAAACCCGCCCCAGGTGTCGGCGAAGTTCTGATCAAGGTTGCTGCCGCCGGGTTGAACCGCGCCGACCTGGCACAGGCGATGGGCGGTTATCCGCCGCCGCCCGGCGCCCCGCAGACGCTGGGCATGGAGGTATCGGGGACGATCGATAGCGTTGGCGCCGGCGTCGCGGCGTGGAAAGTGGGTGACGCGGCCTGCGCCCTGCTGGGCGGCGGCGGCTATGCCGAATATGCGGTCGCATCGCAGAAATGCCTGTTGCCGGTACCGAAAGGCGTTGGCCTGGTCGAGGCCGCCGCCCTGCCCGAAGTCCACTTCACCGTGTGGACCAACCTGATGGACACCGCGCGGCTCAAGCCGGGCGAGTCCGTTCTGATCCATGGCGGGACAAGCGGCATCGGAACGGCGGCGATCCAGCTTTGCGTCGCGCGCGGCCACAGGGTGTTTTCCACCGCGGCGAGCGTGCAGAAATGCGC
>DATEZM010000365.1:0-2016 GCA_035255625.1 Rhizomicrobium sp.
GCGGGGCGGCCGTCGAGCGGACTGACCACATGCGCATCGGCGCGCGCGATGCCGTTGACGCTCCAGGTTTCGGGATAGGTCGTCTTGGACGCAGTTTCGACACCGGGTTTCACGGTGCAGTCGCCGGCGCGCAGGTCGCTGCCGAACCAGCCGGCCACCAGCGACACCGCACCGAGATTGGGCGCGAGCGCCGCCAACTCGTCGAGCGAGGCGTCGATGTCGGCCCGGCCGGTCGTGCTGTGCGCGTTCAGCGGGCTGGTGGTGCCTTCGCCGTCGTCTTCGCTGACCACCGTGGCGTCATAAGCGAACTCGCCGGCGCCGGGGATCAGCGCGACGCCGGTCAGCCGGTTCTCGAGCGCGTCCGGGTCGCTGGTGCCGAGTGCATGGAACACTTCGAAGGACAGTTGCGGAATGCGGTTGCCGAAAGCCGCGAGCTGCAGATCCTCGAACACCACATACGCGAGATCGCGGAAGGCGGGCGCGTTGCCGGTGCCTTCGATGTCAGCGATCGCCGGATCGGGGGCCTGTGTGGCACTGCCGGAATAAAACCGCAGCGTGACCATCGACAGATCGAGCAGATTGCCGTCGGCCCACACCCGGCCGATCCGCGTCGCGCCGGCGCACAGGCCCACCGCGAAGGAAATCGAATAGGTGTAGTCGGTTTCGCTGACCGACGGCGCACCGATGCCCTTGCCGCCGCCACTGCTCGTGGTGGTCGCCGTCTCTTTATATTGGCTCGCCCAGATGAGCTGGCCCGCGACGCGCATGCGGCCGTAGAGGCGCGGTATGGCCGCGCCTTCGGTCGAGGCCTGGAGCTGGGTGTCGCCGAGGCGTGGGCCGAAACTGTGGCGGCCGGGCGCGATGGCGGCATCGATCTCGCTGCCAAGCACCGCGCCGAGCGCACCGCCGAGCTGGGCGCCGGTCAGTCCGAACAGCGAGAAGCCGCCGAACAACGAACCGCCAAGCCCGGTGCCGACGACACCGAGGATGAGAGAAGCCATGGGAAACCTTTGCCGCCCCGCGATGAGGGCATGCGCTTAAACTGCGAAAGCGAAAAAAGAAGTTGGCCGTCAGCCGCCGGAAGGCGTCAGAGAAACCTGCTCATCTCCAAAGGAAACGATCAGGCGCAAGCTTTGGAGCTGTTCAGCGCCGAGCCGCAAATCACCTTTGCCGATGCAGCGATAGCTTGGTATCGCAGAGTTCGTCTTCAAATACTGCTGTTCGCTGCAGCCGGGGGCGCGATCACCGCTGTCCACGATGACAATTCCCGGATGGGCGATTGCCATACCGCCGGCTTGAAGCGTAGCGAATGGATAGCGATAGCGGCCAATGCCTTCCCGCTCCATACCCGGACTGCCTCGCTCAAGTCCGAACAGCTGGTGTGCGGTCGCAAATGACATCGTTCCGGCAGGTTCGGTTGGATCGAACAACACCTCGACCGGCTTTCCGTCGAGCGTCATCGGGACCGTAAACAAACCCTCATGCAAAACATGGATCGGAATCACGACCGCAAGCGCCGACCAGTAGACGGGAGGACCCGGACAACGGTGTGGAAGAAAAAGGTTCACTTTGCCATGTCCGAGATCGAGTTCGATGTCGTAACCGTGAAGCAGATCAATTCCAAGAAGACCGTCGACCCCAGGCCGCAATTCGCCGTCTGGCGCCACCAAAACGGACTGGTCATTGCTGACGAGTCCGCCGAGCAAGAGACGTGAGACAATCGCTGTCTCGGAGGCTTGCCTACCAGCAACGTCGAAGACACCTTCGGTTTTGACTGTCAGGGCTTCTTGCGCAACGAGGCGCGGATCGATCAGACTCATCATTCGGGCCGTGTCGAGCGCAAAATTCGCTACCTCGCCATTGATCCCCACCGGTACGGTAAGCGGGCCGGCAGGCGACGACGACACCTCGAGTGTCGCTGCCTTCACGAGCTGACAATCCGCAGGCGCGGCAGCGACTGCTGGCTGAGCGCAGAACAGCGCGATGGCCGCGATCAATATGGGCCTCACGCGCATA
>DATEZM010000366.1:0-5081 GCA_035255625.1 Rhizomicrobium sp.
GCAGCGTCGGATAGGTCTCGACCGCGAAAAGATTCTCCACACCCACGCTGCCGATCAAGGCGAGGCGGCCGACATCGTTGCGCACAAGATCGACGATCATCAGATTCTCGGCACGATCTTTGGGCGAAGCTGCCAGCGCAATCTTGGCGCGCGCGTCCGATAGTTCGTCCGCACCGCGTGGTGCGGTGCCCTTCATCGGCCGCGCGACGATGCGCCCCTGTGGCGAAATCTCGAAGAACAGCTCCGGCGAGAGACTTAACACCTGCCGCGTACCATCATCCACATAGGCCACGTGAGGGGCCAACGCCCGGTCACGCAGGCGCAGATAAAGCGCCAATGGATCGCCCGCGAAGGCGAAGCGCGAGCGGAAGCTCAGGTTGGCCTGATAGATGTCGCCGGCCTCGATGTAGTCGTGGACCCGGGCGAAGCGTTCGCCATACGCGACTTCGTTCCATTCATGGCGGAGAGGGCCGGCGTAGGCGCGGCCGGCAGCGTCCAGGTCGGCGCGGCTGAGGGGGCTTGGGGTATCGAACACGCCAAACCACAGCAGCGGCACACCCTGATGCGGCCATTGCAGGCCTGCCAGACGGGGCTCCAGGAGGTAGCCAAGCTCATAGCCGAGCCATCCCGCCAGGTGCCGGCCGTCCGCCAGCGCCGCCTCCATGCGTGCCAAGGCCGGCGCGACCTCATTGGGTTGGCGGGCCTCGATCAGATCGACAGGTGCCTCAAATGCCAGCAGCCGCTCAGCGCCCGGTGTGGCGTCGTCGAGGATGACGCGGATGTCCTGCACGCGGCTACCTATGGTTAAGCTTCCAGGAACCAAGCCCTTGATTTGCCGGCTCCGACCCTTACATCCTACAGACGAACTGGTGCCGAAGAGGGCCAGGAAACGCAAATCGGCCGCTCTTCGGAGGGCCGGGGATGACCAGAGCCGCTTGAAGGAGGGCTTTGAGAATGAACAGAACCGTCACATTCAACAGCCCGTTTCTTCTGGGTTTCGAACACCTTGAGCGTCTCCTCGAGCGCACCGCCAAGAGCGCCGGCGACGCCTATCCGCCCTACAACATCGAGCAGTCGGGCGAGGAAAAGATCAATATCACGCTCGCCGTGGCAGGCTTCAGCCGTGGCGAGTTGGCGGTGACGGTCGAGGGCCGCCAGCTTGTCATTCGCGGCAAGCAAGTTGAACCAAACGACAAAACGTTCCTTCACCGCGGCATTGCAGCACGACAATTCCAACGCGCCTTCGTGCTGGCGGAAGGGATCGAAGTTTCCGGCGCGGAGTTGGAAAATGGACTGCTCACCGTCGAGCTAACCCGACCTGCTGCGGACAGCGCGATACGAAAGATCGATATCCGGACGAGTGCCGGCAGAACCAATGGGAAGGGCGATGGAGGCCTGTCATGAGCAACAAGAACACAGCTACGGGTATCGCCACGCCGGCTTTCGGCGGGATCGCCTACATCAAGCCAACCGGCAATGACGAGGCCCATCGCCTCGGCCTGATCCCGCCGGGTATCACCCTGCCCCCGGGCGTGAAGCTCTACGTGCTGCACGCCGTCGATGGCAGCGTGCTCGGCTACACCGATGCCTACGACTCGGCCTATGGCGCCGCGGTGCAGAACGAATTGACGCCGGTGTCGGTGCACTAAGCCAGCGGTCAGAAGTCAGAAAAACGAAAAGCCGGAAGTCCGACGGGCTTCCGGCTTTTTCGATTCTGGAACGTTGCTACGCCGCCTGCGCGCCTGACGCGCTCGTCGTGTCGGTGAGGATGGCGTAGAGCGCCTGGGAGGTCTTGGCGGCGCGGAGCTTTTCGGTCGCCTGCTGATTGCGGAGCAGGCGCGAGACGCGGGCGAGCGCCTTCAGATGATCGGCGCCGGCGCCTTCGGGTGCGAGCAGCATGAAGACAAGATCGACTGGCTGGTTGTCCACCGCGCTATAGTCGATCGGCTGCTCGAGCCTGGCGAACACGCCAACGATCTCCTTGAGATCGGAAAGCCGACCATGCGGGATGGCGATGCCCTGGCCCACTCCGGTAGTGCCCAGCCGCTCACGTTCCGTCAGCGTCTCGAATATCTTTCGCTCCGGCTGGCGCACAATCGTCGCCGCGCGTGCCGCGAGCTCCTGCAGCAGCTGCTTCTTGCCCTGAACCTTCAGGCCGGCAATGACGGCCGACGGCTGGAGCAGATCGGAGATCTTCATGGGAGACCTTTTCAATGCCGTCAGGCGGCGGCGCGCACGCGCGCCCGGGCCTTGGCGTGATGGTTCTTGAGCTTGCGCTTGTAGCGACGCAGTTGCGCCTCGATATGAAGGAACGCTGCGTCGAAGGCGCGATGCGCATCGGCACCCTCGCCTTCCGATTGGATGACGGTATGCGAATCGAGATGCACCGTGCAGTCGACCCGGTAGAACGGCCCATCGTGGGAGAACACCACATTGGCATCGGCGCCGCCGTCGAAATGCTTCGCGACCGCGTCTGTAAGCCTGACCCGTACGCCCGCCGGAAGCGTCTCGCCGATCTGAACCTGTTTACCTGAAACCTTTACCCGCATGGCCTTCTTCTGTGCTGGCATGAACGCACTCTGCGTCACAAATGTTCCGCTTTTTCGGCACGTCCAACGCGAAAGGCGCGGGTGTGTAGGCTCGCCTTACGGGATTGTCAATTCTTGCATTTAACCTTGGGGCCGCGTGCCGATTTCTGCGAAAATTCGAATCTTGACAACGCGATTTTGCTGACCTCGAAGCCATTCAACGGCCTGCGGCGGCTTGCATTTCGTGTCCGGATTTTTGCCGGCGTCGCTCCACCGAGGACGGAATGCGCATGGCTTCGCGATATTTGGCGACGGTACGGCGCGCGATATTTACACCGTCTGCGGTAAGCAGAGAGACGATGCGGTCGTCGGACAGAATCTCCACCGCGTGCTCGTTCTGGATCATCTCGCGGATGCGGTCGCGCACGGCTTCCGCCGAATGCGCTTCCGAACCGTCGATCGACTGAATCGAGGCCGTGAAGAAATACTTCAGCTCGAACAAGCCGCGCGGCGTCGCGATGTATTTGTTGGAGGTGACCCGGCTGACGGTGGATTCATGCATGCCGATCGCATCGGCGACCGTGCGCAGATTGAGCGGACGCAGATGGCGCACGCCATAGGTAAGGAAGCCGTCCTGCTGGCGCACGATCTCGGCCGCGACCTTGAGAATCGTGCGGGCGCGCTGGTCGAGGCTCTTCACCAGCCAATTGGCGTTGTTCAGGCACTCGGTCAGATAGTTCTTCGAATCCTTGTCGCGAGCGCCCTTGGAGACTTTCGAAAAGTAGCGGGCGTTGACGAGCAACCGCGGCAGGGTGTCGGAATTGAGCTCTATCGCCCATCCGCCATCGGCGCCAACCCGAACGAACACATCGGGGACGACCGGCTGCACCGGCTCGCTGCCGAAAGCCAGTCCGGGCTTGGGCGTCAGGCCGCGGATCTCGGCGATCATGTCGGCGACGTCATCGGTATCGACACCGCAAAGCTGCGACAGCGCGAAGAAATCGCGCCGCGCGACAAGATCCAGCCGGGTCAAGAGCGCCGCAATGGCAGGATCGTGGCGATTTTGAGCCTTAAGCTGGAGCGCGAGGCACTCGGCAAGGTCGCGTGCTGCCACGCCAACCGGATCGAAGCCCTGCAGCGCGCCCAGGACCTCTTCCACCAGGCAAAGCTCGCAGCCGAGGCGCTCCGCGATCTCCGCCAGATCGGCGCGCAGATAGCCCGCCTCGTCGACGGAATCGATCAGGGTGAGGCAGATCATTCGCTTCTCCGCCGACAACGCGGCGATGCCGAGCTGGTCGAGCAGATGGTCTTTCAGGGTGCCGCCGTCGGCGAGGGTGGATTCGAGCAGATCCTCCTCGCCCTCGAAACTGTTGCCGGAACGAACCGTGCTCCAGTCTGTCAGCGGCGCGGACGGCGTCGCGGCGGCCGGCTGCGGCGTGTCGCCGTCATAAAGATTGTCGTGGCCGACATCGAGATCGGCGACCTTGGAGAAATCTTCTCGCGCCAGCTCACTGTCGAGCGTTTCGGCTTTTGACGCAGGCTCCAGTCTCTCGCGCTCCGCCTCGCCGGCCGGCGCGTTGTCGTCGCGCTCGAGAAGCGGATTGCGTTCGAGTTCCTGCTCGCAATATTCGGCGAGTTCGACGTTCGAAAGCTGCAACAGCTTGATCGCCTGCTGCAGTTGCGGCGTCATGACAAGGCCTTGGCCTTGCCGGATTTCCAGCCGTTGCCCTACCCCCGCCATGTCGCTGCCCCGGCGGTCATAGCGAAAATCTTTCGCCCAGATAGACACGGCGCACGTCGCGATCGGCGACGATTTCGGACGGCGTGCCTTCCTTCAGGACCTGGCCGTCATGCAGGATATAGGCGCGGTCGATCACTTCCAGCGCGTCGCGGACGTTGTGGTCGGTAATCAGGACACCGATGCCACGGTCCTTCAGATGCACGACCAGGTCGCGGATTTCAGCGACCGCGATCGGATCGATGCCGGCCAACGGCTCGTCGAGCAGGATATAGGACGGATGGGTCGCAAGCGCGCGGGCGATTTCGACGCGCCGGCGCTCGCCGCCCGACAGCGCAATCGCCGGCGTATGCCGGACATGGCTGATGCCGAACTCGGCTAGCAGCTCCTCAATCATGGCGTTGAGCCGGTTGGCGTCGGGTTCGATTAGTTCGGCGGCGGCGCGAATGTTCTCTTCGGCGTTGATCCCGCGGAAGATGGAGGCTTCCTGGGGCAGATATCCGATCCCCAGCCGCGCACGGCGGTACATAGGCATGCGGGTGACATCGACGCCATCGACTTCGATCGTGCCGGCATCGGCCGCGATGAGGCCGGAGATCATGTAGAAGCAAGTCGTCTTGCCGGCGCCGTTGGGACCCAGCAGCCCGACCACCTCGCCACGCTTCAGCGAAAGGCTGACGGAGCGCACAACCGGACGGCGGTTGTAGGACTTGGCGATGCGGGTCGCGACGAGCCCTTTGCCACCCGCGATCACGCGCGGGCGGGCGGGAGTCTCGGTCTGGATTTCGCTCGAATTCATCGTGTCGTTCGCTGTC
>DATEZM010000367.1:0-12149 GCA_035255625.1 Rhizomicrobium sp.
GGACCCACACACCGGGAACGACGGAATGAACGATCTGGAAGTATCCTGCCGCCGGATCGAGCGGCGTGTCATCGGCGAATGCGGGCGCTACCAGCGCCAGCGCCGCCAGCAAAGCCCGGATCAGGAATTTCATGGTGCGCCCCAGCGATGATCGCGCGCTGACGATAGCCCCGCCTGAAGCCTCGCCGCCGTCACGTTCTCTTGAGGGGCGCTACTTGTAGATCAGGCTGATCGTCTCGGCGACGCAGGCTGGTCGGGTCTGGCCGTCGATCTCGATGGTGACCTCGTTGATCAACTGCATGCCACCGGCCTTGGGCTCGGCGCTGATCAGCTTCTGTCGTGCGCGCACGCGCGAACCCACCGGCACCATGTTGGTGAAGCGCACCTTGTTGGAGCCGTAATTGATGCCGCGCGTCACGCCATCGATTTTCAGCAGGCCTCCGGTCAGTCCCGGAATCAGCGAGAGCGTGAGATAGCCGTGCGCAATGGTCTTGCCGCCGGGCATCATCTGCTTGGCCATCTCGACATTGACGTGGATCCATTGGTGGTCGCCGGTGGCGTCGGCGAACTGGTTGATGCGGTCCTGGGTGATCTCCAGCCAGTCGGAGACGCCGATCTCCTGGCCCGCAAGCGAGGCGATGGTGTCGAAGGTTGCCGATTGCATGGAATGTCTCCTGTTTAGTTCGGTTCGTTGGCGAGTTGGCGTACGCGGGCCTCGAGGCCGAGCAGTGGGCCGTCTTCGACGCCGATCTCCGCCAGATGGTTCGCGGTGCGGTAGAGATAGTCGCGATTGGTGCCGAGCGGCCCGGCGGCGTGCGCGACACGCTGCGCGACGTGGTCTTCCGCCAGCGCGCCCTCATAGCGCGGGTGGTAGCGGTTGACGACGAAAGTGAGCGCGCGGATACGGCCTTCGCTTTCGACGTCGGCGTTCACCCAGCGCGGCTCATAGGCGCCCGACAGCATCTCGCGCATCCAAAGGATCGAGAGTTCGCTTTCGACGGCGTCGGCCGCGATGCGATGCGCCACGCCGGTGACCGAGCCGCCGCGATCGATGGCCAGCATCAGGCCGGGCTTCTCGGGCGTGCCGCGACCAGCCTGCAACGTCAGGCAGAATTGGCGGTGATAGCCGCGCACATGCGCCTTGCGGCTATCGGCGACGATGATCGCCGGATTCCACATCAGCGAACCATAGCCGAACACCCAGGCATCGGTGCCTTCGGGCACGCTACCGCGGATCATCTTGAGCGAGGCGCGTCGCGCCTCTTCCGACATCAATGGAATGCCGCCGCGCGCGATCACCGCATCGGTCAGCCGCCGCACGCGCTCGGGCGTGAAGTCCTCGCGCCGCAGATCGCGGCCGAGCGGCTGGAAGATTTCCTCGGTCTTCGCTTCTTCGTCAGACAATGCGCGACTCGCGTTTTCCCCAATAGCGGTCCCGGATCAACCTCTTGTAGAGCTTGCCGGTCGGATGGCGCGGCAGCTCCGGGTCAAAATCGACCGACCGCGGACATTTGATCGGGGAAAGGCTCGCGCGGCAATAGGCGATGAGTTCCTCGGCGAATTGCGGCGTCGCGTCCTTCCAGTCCAAGGGCTGCACGATCGCCTTCACTTCCTCGCCGAAATCCTCATTCGGCACGCCGATCACGGCGACGTCGGCGACTTTCGGATGGGTGATCAGGAGGTTCTCGGCTTCCTGCGGATAGATGTTGACGCCTCCGGAAATGATCATGAAGGCCTTGCGGTCGGTGAGATAGAGATAGCCGTCGGCATCCAGCTTGCCGACATCGCCCAGGGTCGACCATTCCGGATGCTTCGGATGGCGGGACTCGGCGGTCTTCTTGGGATCGTTGTGATAGGTGAACTGCGCGGCGGAGGCGAAATAGATTGTGCCCTCTGCACCGACCGAGAGCTCATTGCCTTCGTCGTCGCAGATATGAACCGGCGACAGCAGCGACTTGCCGACCGTGCCCGGATGTTCGAGCCAGTCGGCCGAGTTGACATAGCACATGCCGTTGCCCTCGGTGCCGGCATAGTATTCGTGCAGCACCGGGCCCCACCATTCGATCATCCTGCGCTTGACCTCGATCGGGATCGGCGCCGCCGCATGGATCGCCGACTTCATCGACGAGACGTCGTATTTCAGCCGCTGCGCCTCGGGCAGTTTCAGCATGCGCACGAACATCGTCGGCACCCACTGGCTGGCGGTCGCGCGATAGCGCTCGATCGCTGCGAGCGAGGCTTCGGCATCGAAATGCTCCATCACCACCACAGTGGCGCCCAGCCGCTGCACCGTCATCGAATAGTGCAAGGGTGCTGCGTGATAGAGCGGCGCGGGCGAGAGATAGATCGAGTCCTGGTTGATGCCATACAGCATCGTGACGAGACCGATGAGCGGTGCCGGCGCATCGATCGGCAGACCCGAGAGCGCCTGGCGCACGCCTTTCGGCCGCCCCGTCGTGCCAGAGGAATAGAGCATGGCAGCGCCGGAGGTTTCGTCGGCGATACGCGCAGTGGGCATCTTCGCCGTCTCGTCCTCATACGAGGCGTAGCCGGGGATCGTGCCGCCGACCATCAGCAGCCTCACGCCGGGAATGAGCGGCGCGACCTCGGCCGCGACTTTCCCCAACGTGTGGCCTGCGATGAAGACCTTGGCGGCTGCGTCCTTCACGATGTACTCGACTTCGCCGGCAGTCAGCCGCGAGGAGACCGCGGTGAAATAGAGCCCGGCACGCTGTGCCGCCCAGCAGATCTCGTGGAAGCGGGCGTTGTTCTCCATGAAGATGCAGATACCGTCGCCGGTCTTGAGGCCGAGCGCGCGGAAAAGCTGCGCACAGCGATTGGAGCGGTCTTCGAGTTCGCCGAAGGTGACCGTCTCGCCCGTCGAAGCCATGATGATGGCGGGCTTATCGGGCGTCTTCTGGGCGGCAAGGGTCGGATGCATTGGCGTTTCCCGGTGGTTCCTGGATAGCGATGGCCAGATTTGTAGGTCGGGCGGACCTGCGGCGTAAAGGATGCTGCGGTTGACAGCCGACGGACCGCCCGCCAAATCGGGGCATGGCAGAACTGCTGCGCAAGAATCTGACGCTCCCGCACGGCGCAGTTTCATACCTGGAAGGCGAAGCGGATGCGCCGCTACTTCATTTCGCGCACGCCACCGGGTTCAATGCCGAAACCTATCGCGGCTTGTTGACGCCGCTGCAGGGCCGGTTTCGCGTGACCGCTTGCGACCAGCGCGGTCACGGCTTCACGACACTGCCGGCCGAGCCGGGGCACCAAGCCGATTGGCAAATCTTTGGGAGCGATCTCGACCGCATACTGGATACGCTGGCTGGTGGATCTGCAATGCTGGCTGGCCACTCGATGGGCGCGATCACCAGTCTGATGGTCGCGGCGGCGCATCCCGAGCGCGTGCGCGGCCTGGTGCTGGTCGAGCCGGTGCTGGTGCCGCGCTTCAGCCGCGCAATCGGCCGCCTGATGCGCCTGTTCGGGCGTGTGCCGCCGCGCAACTCGAACCTTGCGGAGTTGGCAGCCAAGCGGCGTTCGATCTTTCCCTCCTTCGAGATGGCGCTGTCGGCCTATCGCGGCCGCGGCGCGTTCAAGACCTGGCCGGACGCGACGATCGCCGACTATTTGCACGGCGGACTGGTTGCAACCGGCAACGGCACGGAGATGCGCCTCGCTTGCGCGCCGGCGTGGGAATCGTCGGTGTTCCAGCACGCGCCGCCGGGTATTGCGCGGCTGGCACAGCGCGTGCGCTGTCCGCTGACACTGCTCTATGCCGCTGACGGCACCGCACGCGAACGAGAAGTGCAGATCGTGGCGCGGCTGCATGGCAATGCGCGCCTCATCAAAGTGCCCGGCACGACGCATTTCCTGCCGATGGAACGCCCGGACGTGGTGCAGGACGAGATTGCGCGCATGGGACGCGCGGTGGGCTAGCCCGCGATGTCGTTCATCTGCGGCGCGACATTGGCCTTGGTGTCGACCGGCAACGCATGGAAGGCTTCGGCGGCATGCTGGGCCGCAGCGCGATCGTCAGCAGAGAGCTGCGTCGCGATCGCGTCGGCGCGCGACTTGGACTCAGTGTCGCCGCCGGCAGCGGCGATCGCGTACCACTTGTAGGCGTCGAGCAGACTGGTCGGCACGCCCATGCCGCGCTCGTAGAGCACGGCAAGATTGAATTCCGAGTCGACATAGCCGAGCGACGCCGCCCTGGAGAACCAGCGCGCCGCCTCCGCGAGGTTCTTCGCCGTGCCCTTGCCCTGGGCATAGGCGATTGCGAGGTTGTGCATCGCCTTGCGATTTCCAGCTTCGGCTGCGAGTTGATACCAGTGCGTCGCGCGTGCCGCGTCGGCAGGAACGCCGAGGCCGCGGTCATACAGCAGGCCCATGTGATACTGTGCCACCGGCATGCCCTGCTCTGCCGCACGTTCGAGCCACTTCGCGGCGTCGGGCTGGCTCGCCGCGACGCCGTCGCCATCGAGATATTTGAGGCCCACGATCAGCTCGGCCTTGGGATTGCCGGCATTGGCGAGCGCAGTCAGCTTGTCGAGCGGCGAGAGCGCGGCGGTCTGCACCGGTTTCGCCGGCGCTTGCGGCGGCGCGGTCTGCGGCGGAGCAGTCTGCGGAGTCGCGGTCACCGGGCCGACCGGAACGGCGCGCACGGCAGCCGGCTTGATGGTGTGCGGCGGTGCTAGCGGTTTGACTGCGGAGGCCGCAGGCTTGGCCGGCGCGATAGAGGTCGCGGCATCGGCGAAGCGGGCGGTTGCGTTCGGCACAGCCGGCGCCGCATTCTTCGGAAAGAGCATCGCGACGGTATGCGAGGAGTTGGCCGAAAGCTTCTGGCTGAGCATCGCGCCGGCGAGGATGGCGACGACCGCCATCAGTGCAATTAGCAGGATCCACATCAGCGTCCTGCTCGAACCGGCCTTGGCGGGCGCGGGCGGTTGAGCGGCAGTGCCCCACGAGAATCCACCCATGCGGCCGCCGCGTTCGGCTTCGGCCTGGGCGGCGGCGGCGCGTGCCGAGCGGCGCGCAGCAGAGAGAAAATGTTCGGGCTCGTCGACCGGAGGCAGCCCAGCAGAGAACTGATCGGCGTCGGCTGCACCGAAGGCACTGGCCGTCGCGGTGGCCTCGAAGGGCGCGGCGGCAAAAGGATCGGCGCCATGGAATGCAGCCCCTTCCGCGAAGGGCGGCGGCTCAAAGTCGCGCGCCGGTGCGAAGGGCGGCGGCGCAAACGGCTGGGCCGCGGCTTCGACGGGGGCGAAGGGACTGGGTTTGTCGATCGAGGCACGCAGCTCGGCGGCCTGTTCGCGCTGGCGAGTCTCGGTCGCTTCGATGCGCTGGGCAAGGCGCTTGAGATTGTCCTCGATGGCGTTGTTATTGCTCGGTGAGTCGAAGCGGCCGACGATGTCGGAAAGGCTGCGCTCAATGCTCGACAGCCGACGGTCGATCGTAGGATCCGGACCGCGCGCTTCGAGCCGCGAGAAATTGTCCTCGAGCCGAGCGATGGCGTTCGCCGTATCGGTGTCGCGGCGCAGCGCCGCCGCTTCCTCGTCCTTGCGCGCCTCGATGCTCTGCACCGCGTGGCCCAGAACGTCGTTGCTGGCCTGGGCGGCACGTTCGACAGCGCGCAGGCGGTCGTCGATCGCCGAGACGCTGCCCATGCGCTGGTCGATCTGTGCCACCTTGTAATCGATCTGGGTGGCACGCTGGTCGATGCCGCGTGTCGCCTGTTCGCTTTCCTGGCGGGCCTGGGCGAGACGCCCGGCCAACCCTTCGAGATTGGTCGCCAGTGCCGATATCTGGGACGCTGATTGGTTGGCCGTGGTGGCGATCTGGTCGGCAAGACGCGAAAGGCCTTGATGCAGGCCCTTGATCGCGTCGCGCGTGCCGTCGGTGACGGAGGAGCGCTCCACGCGCTCCAGCCGGTCCGCAAGGCCCATCACGCTGCCACCGAGCTGGTCGAAGGCCTGCGCCTGCTCGCGTGCCGTGACGTTGATCTCGGCCGCGGCGGTGCTCATCGTGCGGTTGTTTTCGCTCTGATTGCGTTCGGCGGACTCAAGACGTCGCGCCACACTGCGCAACTGTTCCTCAATGCGGCGATAGACGTCGTCGCTGTCGCTCTCGCTCTTGGTGACGCGGGCCAGCATGTCCTCTGTGTCGCGGTGCGCCTGCACCGCGCGCGGCTCAGCCGTGTAGCCGCCGCCATTGGTGGACCAATGTTCGCGCGTCGGAGTCAGATCGTCCGGCGCGTCGGAGAAGCTGCGCAGAATTCTCCGCGTCATCCATTCGCCGACCGACAATCCTTCGCGGCGCGCGGCGGCTCTCGCCGCTTCACGGGCCTCCGGCGGGATACCCGCCACGTTCCAGGGAATGTCAGGCCGCATTTCGACTCACTTAGCACCGCACCCGCTAGTCAAAGTACCGGCGTCAAGATGTAGTGTAAAGAATGGTTTACTACCCGATTCGCAGGGGCCGCCCACGCGGACCGGTGCGGGGATGAATTTCGCCCATCAGCGTTAATGTTGGGTTAGCGCGAGACGCCCGCCCGATCGAGTTCGCCACGTAGCTTGCCGGTCACCCAGAACCAAGCCATGCGGAAGTCGGAAACCAGCGACCACCCCGGGTAGGTAAAGGTAGCCGGGCGGTTCTTCTCGACGAAGAAATGCGCGATCCAGGCGGGCCCATAGCCCGCGAACAGCGCCAACACGGCGAGCCAGGCAGACGCCGTCGCAATCGCGGCGGCGAGACTCGCCAGCGCCAGTCCGGTGCCGGCGTAGTGCAAAGCGCGGGTCTCGCGCCTGGCATGTTCCTGCAAATAATAGGGCCAGAAATCGCGATAGGTCGCGATCGGGCGGTTGGTCGGCACTGCACCCGCCATCACTGGCTCCCGGTGCTGCCGCGCAGCTCCGCCGGCTTGGAGCGCGGCATCGCATCCCTGGCTGCGGAGGGGCTTGGCATCGGCGTCACGACCAAGGGCGGCGTCTTGTCGAGATGGGGACCGAGGCCGAGATCGGTCGCGAAGAGCTGCGTGACATAGACCGTGTCGCCGTTCACCGCCGCGCCGACGCCGGTGCGATTGTAGTCGGCAAAGGAGAGGTTCTCCTTGTGCGGCGGGCTCGCAAGCCAACCGTCGACGAAGCGATGGGCAAACGTCTCGACATCGACGCCGAGCGCCGGCGTGTAGTGTTGCGCCGCGATGTTTTCGCCCAAAAGACCCTGAAATTGGGCGTCTTCTGCCATCAGCAGCGTGGCCGAGGTATCGCCGCTCGGCGCGGTGTGCGCCATGTAATTCTTTGCCGCCATGTCCTGCGCGCGCTTCCTGGCGATGTCGCTGAGCTCGGGATCAATCATCAACGGCTTGGCATCGGGATCGATGCGCGAGCGCTGGTCGGCGATCAGGATGGCGATGCGCTGTTCGAGCGCCGGCATCAATGTCTTCGGATCGGGCGGAGGTGGCGCGATTGCTTGTTGCAATGTCGAGCAGCCCGCCAGCAACAGGACGACGAACGCAGGAAGGAACGCGCGCATGCCTATTGGAGTATCTCGAACAGGCCAGCCGCGCCCATGCCGCCACCGACGCACATGGTGACGACGCCCAGCTTGGCCTTGCGCCTGCGGCCTTCGAGCAGAAGGTGACCGGTCATGCGCGCGCCGGACATGCCATAGGGATGGCCGATGGAAATCGCGCCGCCATCGACGTTGCATTTGTCGTGGCTGATCCCGAGCACATCCATGCAGTAGACGGTCTGGCTGGCGAAGGCCTCGTTCAACTCCCACAAGTCGATGTCGGCGACCTTGAGTCCGTGACGCTTGAGCAGGCGCGGCACCGCATAGATGGGGCCGACACCCATCTCGTCGGGCTCGCAGCCGGCCACGGCGAACCCCCGGAAAATACCGAGTGGCGAGATGCCGCGCTTCGATGCCTCGGCTCCGTCCATCACCACCACGGCGGCGGCGCCATCGGCGAACTGCGAAGCGTTGCCGGCGGTGATGTATTTGCCTTGGGCGACCTGCTGGCCGCCGGTGAACACCGGTTTGAGGGCTTTGAGGCCCTCCAACGACGTATCCGGCCGGTTGCTTTCGTCCTTGTCGACGGTGACGTCGACGATGCTTTCCTGCCCCGTGGCCCGATCGAGCTTCTTCATCTTGGTCGCGAGCGGCACGATCTCGTTCTTGAACTTTCCGGATTGTTGCGCGGCGGCGGTGCGGCGCTGGCTTTCGAGCGAATACTCGTCCTGGCGGTCGCGGGAGATCTTGTAGCGCTCGGCGACGATCTCGGCGGTTTCGATCATCGCCATCCACAGCGCGGGCTTCACCTGCATCAGATGCTCTTCGGTGAAATGGCTGAGATTCATGCCGCCCATCTGGACAAGGCTGATCGATTCGACGCCGCTGCCGATCACTATCGGCGTCTCCTCGGTCATGACCTGATGCGCCGCCATAGCGATGGCGTTCAGGCCGGACGAGCAGAAGCGGTTGATGGTAGCGCCGGCGGTGGTCACAGGGCAGCCGGCCCAAATGGCGGAGGCGCGCGCGATGTTGTTGCCGGTGGCACCTTCAGGCAGGGCACAGCCCATATAGATGTCCTCGATCTCCGATGGATCGAGCTTGGCATTTGCGATGGCCGATTTCACGGCATGGCCGCCCATCACGGCGCCATGGGTCATGTTGAAACCGCCGCGCACGGATTTGGCGAGGCCGGTCCGCGCGGTCGAGACGATGACGGCGTCTTTCATGGCAAGCTCCGTGGAAGGAGCCGGAACCTACCGCTTCGCAAAGAGAGAGGCAAAGCGGCGATCAGACCGGCGCGGGCCTTGGGGTCAGACGGAGAAACAGCACGAGTGCGATGAGAACCGCAAAAGCCCAGCCTTCGACAACGATGACAGAGGTTACGAAGTGCGCCTGGAGCAGAGCGGCGCCTGTATCCGCGCCGGCGTGGAAGACGATTGCGGCGAGATAAAGCCACGCCTTGCGAAGTTCCACTGCGCGCCAAACCAAGACGGACAGCGCGATCTGTAAAGCCAGCGCAATCAGCCGCTCGAGACTGCCGAGGGCTGCTATGGGAAATGTCAGATGGACGAGCTGGTTGTGCACCATTGCGATCGCGGCGGGAGGCAGCTTGGTGCCCAGCATCGCATCCAGCATCCCGACGTTGAGCGCCAGCGCCATCGCGATGGCCGATAGCTGAGCCAACGCGCCGATGAGAAGCGTCTCCAGCCCGCCATGACCAAGGCCATAGGCGGTCGCGGTGCCGGGATTGCCCGTCGGGCGCACGAGAAAGCGCATGCCGACATAGCGTCCCGTTTCTTCGAACACGCCGGCGGCCAGCGCGCCATAAGCGGCGAAGGCCCAGACATGTGTCTTCATCCATGCGCTCGTCGCCGGATTAGCCTTAAGCACGAAATAGTGGAGCGCCTGCTCCAGGACGAGCGCGAAAAGCACGAACATGCCCGCGCCGACCGCGATGTTGCGCCAGGACAACGTCATGCGCCGGCGCAGGACGAAATAGACTGCGAACGGCGCGATCAACGAAACCAGGAAAGACAAGGCGAGCCCGGCGAGCGCGGCTTGGGAAACCATAAGACCTCCTATGGCGACGTCGCATCGTGTGCGCGCCGATCCGGATCGCGCAGCCAGTAGACGTAGGACATCGCGACGCTCAGCACGACCGTCGCCACCATCGCATACAAGAATAGGCGCGTGGCCAGCTGCGACGGGACGGCAACCGTCGCTACGAGCCCCAGCAGGCCGGCCACCATGAACAGTTTCCCCGCCAAGCTGTGGGTGCGTTGCCAGGAATATTCGCTCGACAGCGTCCACGGCGTGCGCACCCCGACGAGAAACGTCGAGCGCGATTTGCCCAGGTAATTGCCGAGCACGACGATCAAAAGGCTTACGCTGGCCAGAACGACACCACCGACGCGCGCGCCACCATGCAGAGCCGAATACAAGGTCGCGCCGTGAATCACCGCCATCAGCGCAACGATGCCGATCCAGATCGCGGTATAGAGTTTTCTGCTCTGCGTAAGATTGAACCGCCGCGGCTCCAGCCAGGGGATGGCGACGAACACCAAGCTGATCAGCGCCGCCATGGCAGGGGCCATGAAGACGGCATACCAACCTCTCGCGAGTCGATCCGGCTCACCATTCACATTCCAATGGATCGCTATCGGCGTTCCGGCCGGCAGCTGTTGTGCAACCCAAAGACTTGCCGCGAGCATCGCCGCGACGATTGCGAAGGTGACGATCAGGGGCGTGCGGAGGTTCATGACTTTGTCTCCTTGCCGCCGCGCAGGCCGGCGAGATCCATCAGCCCGGCGGCGGCTTTTTCCAGAACGCTCATGTTGACGCGATAGATGATCGTCGTGCCCTGGCGCTCTGTGGTCACGAGATCGGCCGCCTTGAGGACAGCGAAATGGCCGCTGAGCGTCGGCTTGGCGAGATCGAACCGCCCGGCCAGATCGCCGGCGCTCATCGCGCTACGGCGCAGCAGCTTGAGAATCTTGCGTCGCACGGGATGCGCCAACGCGTCAAACACATCGCCCATGTTCGGTATTTAGGGAAATACCGAAATATAGTCAAGCGCGGAGGACCGCGAGCAGAACGCGTTCAGCCTGTCGTTGAGAGAACCGCTTCCGAAGCCAGCCGGGCACGGATGCTACGCCCGACCAGGGCACGGAACACAACGTACTGCACCACGAACGCGCCCACCTGCACGACCGCCGGAACCACCGCCGTGTACGCCATCCAGAATTCGCGGCTGAGGGTCAGAGCGATGACAGCGTTGGCGACGGCCAGACCCAGAACGAGCGCGCCCCAGCCGAGGCTTGTCCAGCGGATGACCCTCGGCGCGATGTTTTCCGTCACGATCGGCGGCAGATAGGGCGCCATCCAGTTTGTCGTCAGCATCACGATGGCGACCGCGCCCGCGACCAGCGACGACTTGATCTGCATGAACAAGAGGTTTTGCGTTAGAATGGTCGCCGTGCCGCTGACGATGACCAGCACGACGCTGACATATTGCAGCGGCCCGACGGGCTGGCCGCGAAATTTCATCCAGGCGAAGCGCGCCAGGCCGGCGGCGACGCCGGAGAGCGTCGCCAGCACCGTGTTGTCGGTCGCCCACAGGATGCCGATGAAGACAATCGTCGCCAGCAGATCGAGCAGGATCGGCCGGAACGCACGCAGAAAGCCCATGATGCCTCCCTCACCGCGCGAGATGCGCCGGATATCTGAGGCTGAAGGTAAGCGCGAAAGCCAGAGCTACAAGCCCCGTCAGGGCGGCCTCGGTGATGGTAATCGCAGTAACCAGCATCGCCGCCGCATCGGCCATCGTCATCACCGCCAGCGCGGCCATCCACACCGCGGTCACGACATAGTTGGCGCGCAGGAAGCCCGGCGCCGACCATTGATCCGGCGCCACCTGCTCGCGGGCATATTGCAGCGTGAAGGGCTCGTGCAGCAAAAGCGACGCGACGACGATGGCAAGGAGGCCGCCGTCCACCGCGAGCAGCACCGCGCCATAGCTGAGCCCCGGCTGGACGAAGCCCTTATAGAGCGCGAGCAGCCCGAACAAAGCGGTGTTGCCGCCGTCGAGCGTTTTGAGAACTCGCGTGTCGAGGAAGGAACGCATCGCGAGCGTGAAAGCGGCGGCAAACGCCACCCACAGCGCCAGGTCGATCGACACGCGCATCAGCACGTCGAACAGGATGAACGGCACAAAGCCGAGCACCAGATTCATGCCGCCCCCGGATGATGCGCCGCCGGAACGGTACGAGGCGTTCCGGCGGACTTTTCTACTGCGACGGCGTCGAGGCGTCGTATTTCCGGTTGGCGAACAGCAGCCAGATGTGCTGCGCCTTCGCATAGCCGGGCGACGGGTTCGACAGGCTGTTGAACGCGGTGACCGCGTCGGCCGTCTTGCCCTGCATCATCAGCGACTCGCCGATCAGCATCTTCGCCTCGTTGGGATCCATTCTGGGCCCGCCCTTGGCGAGCGCGTCGCGAGCCGTGGCCTCCGCATCGGCATAGCGGCCATAGCCGTAATAGCTTTCCGCCAGCTTCAGCATGAGATCGCCGCCGCCCTTCTTGGCAACGTTTTCATACTGGGGGAACACGGCGCGATCGCGCGCTTCGGCCGCCCT
>DATEZM010000368.1:0-4235 GCA_035255625.1 Rhizomicrobium sp.
GTTGTTCTCCGACCGCATCGGCCGTCGTCTGACCCTGTTGTTGGGACAGCTCGCGTCCGTGGCCTCGATCGCTTGCTATGCGGCGGGGCACGGCTTCGCGATGCTCGCGCTCGGTGCGGTGCTCGAGGGCCTCGCCTTTTCCTTCTTCAGCGGCAACAACGAGGCGTTGCTCTACGACACGTTGAGGGCCGAAGGCGCGCAAGCCGAATATGCCGAGTGGCTGGGCCGCGTCAGCAGCCTATTCCAGCTCGCCCTCGCGACCTCCGCCGCCGTAGCGATGGTCGCGCTTCACTGGTTTTCGCTGCGCATGATGTTCGTCCTGTCGCTGCTGCCGCAGGCGCTGGGCATCGTCTTCGCGCTGCTCCTGGTCGAACCGAAGCGCAGCGCCGCGGTTCCGGCAAATATTTTCGCCCATCTCGGCGAAGCGCTGGCCGGTTTCGCTCGCGATGTTCGCCTGCGCGATCTCAGCATCGCCACGATGTTTCGCTTCGCGCTGGGCGAAGGGATGCACATGTTTCATCCGGCCTTCTTCGCACTGTTCTGGCCGGCTTGGGCGTTGGGTCTTGCGGGCGTTCTTGTCAACGGCTTGGGCGCACTGGGATTTCGCCTCGGCGGCGCGGTGATTCGCAGGTTTGGCGTCTACCAGGTGCTGGTCGCCTCCAACATTGGCTCCATTCTGGCGGGTCTCGTTGCGGTGGTGACCGCGACGGTCGCGAGCCCCGCGATCATCTCGCTCGCCTCGATCCTGTTCGGTCCCGCCACGGTGGCACAGGACTCGCTGAAGCAGAGGGCTTTCAGCGATGCACAGCGCGCCACCATGGCCTCGCTGATTTCGCTGGGCGGGAACATCCTCTTCGCGGCGGCTGTGTTCGGCCTGGGCGCGCTTGCCGACCGGATCGGCGCGCGTTTTGCCTTGCTAACGGCGGAATTTCTCTCCATACCGGTCGCGATTTTGTTCTGGAGGCTCGCTCGCGCCGAGCGCGCCGAAGCCCGCACATGAAGATCAAACTGCACAAGGGCGATCTGCCCGACAATCTCGACCTCGGACCTCTTGTCGCCATCGACAGCGAGACGCTGGGCCTCAACCCGGTCCGCGACCGTTTATGCCTGGTGCAACTCTCTGCCGGTGACGGCGTATGCCACGCCGTGCAGTTTGCGCCCGGCGAGTACGCCGCGCCCAACCTCAAAAGGCTCCTGACCGATCCCGATGTGACAAAGCTCTTTCACTTCGCGCGCTTCGACGTCGCGATGTTCCGCCGCTATCTCGGTGTGCTGACCGCGCCGATCTACTGCACCAAGATCGCCTCCAAGCTGGTTCGGACGTACACGGACAAACACGGCCTCAAGGACCTGGTGAAGGAGCTCCTCGGCGTTGACCTCTCCAAGGAGCAGCAAAGCTCCGACTGGGGTGCGCCGACGCTGAGCGAGCGCCAGCTCGCCTATGCCGCCAACGACGTCGCCTATCTGCACAAACTCAAAGCCGTCCTCGACACTATGCTCGAGCGCGAGCACCGCACGGCGCTGGCCCAGGCCTGCTTCGACTTCCTTCCGGCCCGCGCCGAACTCGATCTCGCCGGATGGGACGACATCGACATTTTCGCGCACTGAATCCTTTGCGCCGGCCCTGGCCCTGACGGGGTAAACACGGCATTTACCGCACCGCAATAAAGTAACTTGAACCGGGCCGCCCGGTGAGACACATTTGGCACGATTTTCGCTTACAACCGCGGCCCACAACGGCTAGGCCGGCAATTACAAGGGGCCCGATGGCATCCGCCAAAATCAGAAGCGTCCGTCCGGCGGCAGCCAAGGTTCGCGACCTCGCGGCGGCCCGGCGTGTGTTGCGGCATGCCACGGATGCGATCAGCGCGCTTGGCGACTCCCTGAACGGCGAGTTCTCGCGCGCTATCGACGCCATCCTATCAGTCAAGGGCCGGGTCATCGTCAGCGGCATGGGCAAGTCCGGTCACATCGCCGGCAAGATTGCGGCGAGCCTGTCCTCGACCGGCACGCCGGCGCTGTTCCTCCATCCTGCCGAGGCCAGTCATGGCGATCTTGGCATGGTGACGCGCGCCGATGCGCTTCTGATCCTGTCGAATTCCGGCGAGACCGCCGAACTGGCCGACCTCATCACCTATGCCAAGCGCATCGGCATTCCCCTGATCGGCATGGCGAACAATGCGGACTCGCGGCTGCTTCAGGCCTCGAACGTCGGGCTCCTACTGCCGAAAGCGCAGGAGGCTTGTCCTATGGGCCTGGCGCCGACCACATCGACCACGATGATGCTGGCCTTGGGCGACGCACTTGCGGTGGCGCTGATGGAGCGGCGCGGTTTCTCGGCAGAGCAGTATCGCGACTTCCATCCTGGTGGCGCGCTCGGCAAGAAACTGATCCGCGTGCTGGACATCATGCACAGGGGCGAACAGCTGCCGCTGATCGCCCCGGAAACCTCCATGCGCGATGCGCTGATGGTAATGACCTCGGCGAAGTTCGGCGTCGCCGGCTATGCCGGCGTCGTCGACAAGAAAGGCAGTCTGATCGGCATCATCAGCGACGGCGACCTTCGCCGCCACATGGATCCCGGTCTGCTCGACAAACGGGCGGTTGATGTGATGACAACCAACCCCAAGACTGTGTCGCCGGACATCCTGGCTTCCGAGGCGCTCACTTTCATGAACGCCAAGCCCCCCAAGGTAACCTATCTTTTCGTGGTCGATCCTAAGGACGAGCTGCGTCGTCCCGTGGGCTTTCTAAGCGTGCACGACATCCTGCGCGCGGGCCTGTCGTGACGACACGGCGCTCGAGCGTGAGCGAAGCCGTGGCGCAGCCGCTATCGCCGCCACCAAGCGAGCGCGGTGCGGGCCGTCGGGACTGGACCGCGCGCACGCGCGACACCGCGATGGGCGCGCTGCGCTACTCGCGCTTCGTCCAGGTGATGAAGCGCATCCTGCCTATTGCCGCCGGCCTGCTGATCGTCGCGGTGATCGCTTATTCGCTGATGCCGCGCCAATCGGAGAAACTCACGATTGCCACGCAGGATTTGGCCATCATCAACAACGACCTGACCATGACCAAGCCGCGGTTGACCGGCGCGGACCGCAAGGGCAATCCCTTTGTCATCACGGCCGAAGCCGCGGTGCAGGATCCGGCCAATGTCCGCCATGCCACCCTTAAGACAGTTCAGGCGGACATCACGCTCGACAAGAACCGCTGGCTCAGTGCCACCGCCACCAAAGGCTTCTTCGACATGGACAAGGGGGCATTGGCGCTATTTGGCGGCATCTCGGTATTCTCCGACGACGGTTACGAGCTCCACACCGAACGTACCAATGTCGACCTCAAGAAGGGCCTGTTTCACGGCCCGGTCGCGGTAACGGGGCAGGGTCCGTTGGGCACGTTTCGCGCCGACCGCTACGACTTCAACAAAAATTCCGGCCAGCTCCAGCTGCAAGGCCATGTGCACATGGTCATCAATCCACCACGGTCCCAACCCAGATGAAGCATACCTTCGCTCTGTGCATTTTTCTTGCCGCGGTACCTGCGCTCGCCGAACCCGCGAAGCCTGTTGCACACCACAACGCGAGCGAACCCATCAACGTCTCGTCCGACAACTTCACCGCCGAGAAGTCGCCAGCCCAGGCCGGCGGTGGCGTGGTCAACGGCACCTATTCCGGAAATGTCGTGATTGTGCAGGGCGACATGCGCATGCGCGCAGACACGGTGCGCATTCTGGTGGTCGAGGGCCATGCCGAGAAGGCATTCGCCAACGGCCACATTGTGATCGACTCACCGAACTCCGGTACTGCGACCGGCGACACCGGCGTCTACGACATCGGTCCGCGCATCGCGACCCTGACTGGCCATGTCATTCTGACGAAGGAGAAGAACGTCATGCGCGGCCAGCAGCTCACCGTGAATCTCGTGACCGGCGTCGCCAACCTCGGCAGTGTGACGGGCAGCCATGGCGGCCGTGTTCAGGGAATCTTCACCCCGCCGCCGCAGGGAAAGAGCCCATGATTGTTTCATCCTTCCTTAAACGCGAATAGGCATGGTTCTTGCCGGATGACTGCGAACGACACGATGAATTCGAGCGAAATCCAGACCGAGACACCAGCCCGCCCGCGTGTGATCGCGGGCGGCAAGGGGCTCGTGGCCACTCGCATCGCAAAGTCCTACAACCGCCGCCCGGTCGTCCGCTCCGTCAGCCTCTCGCTGAAGCGCGGCGAGGTGGTTGG
>DATEZM010000369.1:0-5139 GCA_035255625.1 Rhizomicrobium sp.
GAAAAGGCGAGGCCCTCGAGCACCGCACCGAGCGCGAGCATCGCGAAGCCGTGCCCCGCCGCATAGCAAGCGATCGAGGCCACGGACGCGAGCTGTCCCAACAACAGGGTCAGACGACGGCCGATGCGGTCGGAGAACAACCCGGTCGGAACTTCGAATGCCGACGACGCGATCTTGGCGATGGCGAACAGCAGCGTGGCGAGCGCCAGAGAACCAGTCACCTGTGCGAAGAACACGACGGTGATCGGTGCATAGACGCGAAAGTCATTGCAGAAATTGAAGGCGCCCAGCGCTCGGAGATTGCGGCGCGCCGCCGGGCCCGGCACGCCTCAGCGCTCTTCGCCAGTGACAGGCGTCCAGGATGGCGGATCGCTGGCGGGGAAACTCTCCAGGGACGACTCGTCTACCGTGTCGCGCCTGTCGGATGCCGGCCGGACGAGTACAGGCCGAGGCTTCTTTTTCTTCGTGGGCGGCAAACGCTTCTTTCTCGCGACGAGTGTGCGCGCTTTCTTCGCTGCCGCAGACTTCCGGACCTGTTTCTTCTTTTTCCCTGTGCGCTTCTTCGGCTTGACCATGATCGACCCGTGCGTTCGACGGCGAAATGCTATGGTATCGGAGGAGACACACGCAACCGCGTCCCTTTCATGGCTTCTCTGACGATCGCGGCGGCCGCCTTTCTGGCGACGATGGCGGGCGGGCTCATCGCGCTGCGCCTGAAGGATCGTCTGCATCTGATATTGGGTTTCAGCGCCGGCGCGGTGGTCGGCGTGGCCTTCTTCGACCTGTTGCCGGAAGCGATGCGTATTGCGCCCGTCGATCCCGCCCATACGATGCTTTGGGTCGCAGGCGGCTTTCTGTTCTACCTCTTGCTTGACCGCATCTCACTGCTGCACAGCCACGATGAAGGGCACGGCCATGCGCCGCCACGTGGCGCAATTGGTGCGATCATCCTCGTCGCCCACAGCGTGTTCGATGGACTTGCCATCGGATTCAGTTTCCAAGTCTCCGCGGCCGTCGGACTTGTGGTGGCAATCGCGGTGATCACGCACGACTTCTCGGACGGCATCAATACGATGAACGTCGTGCTGAAGAACGGTGGCGCACGAAGTGAAGGCTTGCGCTGGCTGTTTGCCGACGCGCTGGCCCCGGCGCTTGGCGTGGGCCTCACCTTCCTGGCGCATCCGGCGGGCTCGGTATTCGCGACCATTCTCGCGGTGTTCGCGGGACTCTTTTTCTATCTCGGCGCCAGCGATCTTGTGCCGGAGAGCCAGCACGCCCACCCGAAGATGTTGACCACCGCCATGACGGTGCTCGGCGCCGCGGTCATCTATCTCGCAAGCGCGCTGGCATCCTGACGGCGGCGGACGAAGTGTGATAGAGACCGGAAATGTCTCTGACGACGGGTTTGCTGGTAGAAGTCGCCGAGGCGACAAAGCTGCGCGAGGGGCCGGAGGGTGTCGCCGCGTTCCTGCGCACCGTGCATCGCATCCAGCCGGCCGCTCTGGCCGACGTGGCGCGCGCTGTGCATCTGCCGCTCCCCGTGGCGAGCGCCGTGCGACGCGAGCTGGAGAAGCGCGACCTGCTGACGCGCAATCAGGGCATCGCGCTCTCGCCCGAAGGGCTGCGCTATGCGGAAAGCGTGCTCGATTTGCGCGCAGCGCCCGAACTCGAGCTTGATTGCTCGGCCTGCGATGGCACAGGGCTTACGTCCGACCCGCGCCTTGAAGGAATGTTGAAAACACTTGAGCGCCACTTCGCCGGCGCCCCAGCCGCAGACGTAACGCTCGATCAGGCTTATTGCACACCGGAAACGGCGCTGCGCCGCGCGCTGCTGCTGCTGCGCGACCATGGACTGAATGGGCGCAGGCTTTTGTGCGTCGGTGACGACGACATGATCGCGCTGGCGGTCGGCGTCGTCGCGCGCGATCTCGGCGTTGGAGACACGATCGCAGGTCTGACCGCTGTCGATATTGATCCGCGGCAACTCGATCGCATTTCCGCCGCCGCGAAGGCGGAAGGTGTTGCCTTGAATTGCATTCAGCACGACCTGCGCGAGCCGCTGCCCGAGGCGCTCAGCGGTCGCTTCGATGTCGTCCAGACCGATCCGCCCTATACACTCGAAGGCGCGAGGCTGTTTCTCTCGCGCGGCATCGAGGCGCTGAAGCCGGGCAGCGGCCATCGTGTGCTGTTTTCCTTCGCGGAGTGGCCACCCGACGACTCGCTGGTGCTTCAAGGCATGTTGAGCGAGCTCGGCCTGGTCGCGACGGCGGTGCATTCTGGCTTCAACCATTATCAGGGCGCGACCGTGCTCGGTTCGATCGGCCGCTGTTACGAACTGGTGACGACATCCAGGACACACAATCCGTTCGGCGACGCACGTTATGACGACAAGCTCTACACCGCCGAGGTCACGCCGCGCAGCGCCATCTATCGCTGCACGCAGTGCAGCACGCGCGTCTCGGTCGGTCCGGCTGAGGTGGTGAAACTGATCGCCGACCTGAAGCGCCAAGGTTGCCCAAAATGCGGAGCGCAGGATTTCCAGCGGGTGGCGACGGTCGCGCGCTAGTCCAGCCGCAACTCGTAGGTGACCGTGGTCGGCTCGAAACGATAAAGCGCGTAGAGAGCGCGCATCGCTTCGTTGCCGGAATGCGTGCGGCCGACGATGCGCGGATAACCTTTGTTGCGGCAATGCTCCAGACAGGCCTGCATCAGCCGGAAGGCGCAATTACTGCCGCGCGCCTGCGGCGCGATGTACAGGCTGCGGAAGTCGGCATAGGTCTCGTGCGTGATGAAGTTCTGCCGCGGCCCGAGCCAGGCCCAGCCGAGCAGGCGGCTGCCATCGTCGAGCACCACGGCGAACTCGTCCGGCTTCTCCAGAACCTTGCGCACCCGGCGGCGGTGGTGATCCAGATCCGTCACCGCTTCGTCGCCGAAGGAGACACGCGAAATCTCGCATTCGAAGCGCGCGACCTCGTCGCAATCGTCCGGCGCAAGCGCACGAATGCGGATGTTGTCAGGGGCGGTGCGCTCTCCTAGTGTCGCCATCTCATGCTTCTGATCGTTTCTCGCGCGACTCTAGGGACTTATCCGGCCGCTCACAATCTGCGCGGCGTGGTGTAAAGGCGCGAAGGTCATGGCGGCCGATCGTTCTCGCAATCCTTTTGTGGCGGCCGCGAAGATCGGCGATCGCGCGGGCATTCGGCGGCTGTGCCGACTGGCATTGGCGTGCGGCGATGTGACGGGTACCGCAGCAGCATTAAAGTCCGCATGGCAGGAATTGGGCATGCTGCCCTTCGACCGCCCCCGTGCGTTGGTCGTCTCCTCCGCGCGGCCCGACCTTCTCGCGGACGCGATGAGGATCGGCTTCGCTGCCGCCGACTACCTGGTCGAGACGGCCATGGTGGCGAATTTCGACATGGTGGCGGCGCGTGCGGCGGGCCGTAGCGATATCGTCGTCGTATGCACGCATGCGGAGGACGTTCTTCGAGCGAGCCGCGACGCCACAACGCCGGAAGACGGCGTGCGCTTGGCGCGCGAGGCCGGCGGCTTCGTCGCAGAAACCGTGCAGATGGTTGCCCATGGCAGCATCGTGTTGTGTTGCGAGATCACGCCGTTTTCGGACGCAGCAGGTGTGCCGTTCGATCCGGTCGCCATCGCTAATGCTGAACTCGCGCAGCGCCTGCCCGCAAATGCAATATTGCTCATGAACGCCGAGTTCGCCGAACTGGTCGGAGACTGGCTTGATCCGCGCCTGCATGCTCTGGCTGGGACGCCATATACGCAGAGCGTATTGGCTTATATTGCCTATCGCGCCGCAGCAGCCGCAACGGCCATGGCAGGACGCATGATCAAACTGGTGATCACGGACCTCGACGGGACGCTGTGGCCGGGTGTGATTGCGGAGGATGGAATCCCGGCGGCGCTGGAGACCGAAACCGGAAGCAGCGCGCATAGGTCATTGCGTCGTGCACTCGCGGCACTTCCTGGCCGCGGCATTATCCTCGCTGCCGCCAGCCACAACGATCTCGCCGACACCACCGAGGCGCTGGCGCTGCTGCAGGATGGAACGCTCACACCGCAGAGCTTCGCCGCCATCGAAGCCGGGTGGGAGCCGAAACCAGTGCTGATCGGCCGGCTGCTGGAGCGTCTGAATCTGGACGCAGCGGCAACGATGATCATCGACGACGATCCGGTGCGCTGCGCCGGGATCCATACAGCCTTTCCCGAGGCCGATGTGCGGCACATGGACGGGAGCGCCGACGCCTTCGCGGCCGAGCTCGAGCGCGATCCGCTCCTTTCGGCCCCGCCGTTTCCGACAGGCTCCGCAATGGATCGGACAAGACTTTATGAAATCCGAGCGCGTGCGGAGGCAGTGCGGCCGGCGAGTGGAAGCCTCGAAGAGTTCTGCCGCGCGCTCGACATGCGGATCGCTGTGGCGGCTGTGGACGATAGCCTGCTACCCCGAGCATTCGAACTCACACGCAGGACCAACCAGTTCAACGCCACCGGTTGGCGGCCGGCGCTCGAAGAAATGCGCGCAGCGATCGGCGATCCAGCGCGCATCGACTTTCTGCTGCATCTGGGCGACCGTTTCGGCGATCACGGCTGGGTTGGTCTTGTTCTGGCTGCGATGGACGGGCGAGACTGCCGGATCGAAGGCTTCTATCTGAGTTGCCGGGCACTTGGTCGCACGATCGAGACCGCCATGCTGGCCGAACTCGCCCAGCGGGCCACGGCGAAAGGAGCGACGTATTTGGCCGGCGAGATCGCGACACTTCCCCGCAACGAACCGGCGCGCGATCTTTACCGGCGACACGACTTCGAACACGTGGCGCCATACGAATTGCCGGCATACTTCCGCCTGGCGCTCTCGGCCGAACCGCTCGCTATGCCACCCCTCCTGAAAGTTGAGAGATGAGCGAGCGGCCAGACAAACCGGTTGAAGCGGTGTGCCGCGAGGTCGCGGCAGAGATTCTTGGGGTCGCACCTGAGTCTATGCGACTCGACAGCGGGGCAGAAAATCTCGCGGGCTGGGACTCGCTCAATGTCGTGCGCATCATCCTTGCGACCGAAGCGCGGCTCAACACGCGGCTGAGCCGGAACGAGATCGAGCGGCTGTCGGTCTTCGGCGATATCGTC
>DATEZM010000370.1:0-3481 GCA_035255625.1 Rhizomicrobium sp.
TTTACACGTCCGTCGATCCTGTTTCGCCCCCACAAAAGACCACTTGGAGAAGTGGGCTCATGGTGGAGGCGCCGGGTACCGCCCCCGGGTCCGGGCCGCTTATTACGAAGCCGTTTATCGCCATAGTCGGACAAGCCGACCCCTCTAATATAGAGAGGCGGGATTAAGATTTGAAGGGCAACGGCGGTTCCGTTAATTTCGCGCTTCCGCGGCGTTCGGCGCGGATTCTCCCACAGGTGAGCGCAGCGATGTCCAACTGGCCCGGCGACGCCGCCGTCTTTCCGATCTGCCTGCCGATCATCAAGCAGTTCGAGGGATTTCGCGCCGCCCCTTATCTCGACTCGGTTGGGGTCGCCACCGTCGGCTATGGCACGACGCACTATCCCGACGGCAGCGCGGTGACGCTGCAGGACCCTCCGATCACCGGAGCTGAGGCGAACAGCTATCTGACCGCCTATGTCGCGCGGGAGAGCACCGCGATCACGCCGCTGCTGCAGCGGATGCCGACTCTCAATCAGGCAGCCGCCATGCTGTCGCTGGCCTACAATATCGGCACGCCCCATTACACCGCGTCGAGCGTGCTGCGGGATTTCAACGCCGGAAACTTTCCTGCGGCGGCGGACGCGTTCCTGCTGTGGGACAAGGGCACGGTCAACGGCCAGCTTGTCGTCATCCCCGGCCTGCACGCCCGCCGCGTCGCGGAGCGGACGATCTTTCTAGCAACGGACAGTTGAAGGTGGGGTGGATGGGACGTCTTCTGAAATGGGCCGGGATCGGTCTCTGCGCAGTCGGAATTCTGGCCAGCGCGATCTTCTATTTCTGGTCGGAAAGGATCGTCGCAAAGGAATATCCCCTGCCACCGTCGCAGATTCATGCCGGACGGACACCAGAAGCCATCGCCCAAGGCCGGCACTTTGTTCAAGCTTACGGTTGCACGGATTGCCATACGAAAAGTCTGCAAGGCGCATTCGTCGCCGATTTCGGCATGACGTCGCGCAATCTGACGCGGCTCGCCAAGTCATTCAGCGACGCCGATTTCGACCGCGCCATCCGCCATGGCTTGCGTCCCAATGGAACGAGCGTCGCGGAGGAAATGCCTTCGGATGCGTTCCAACACATCCCGGACGCCGATTTGTCAGAGATGATTGCCTATATCCGTTCTCTTCCACCGGCGGGAGAGGATATTCCCGTGCCGTCCTACGACATTGCCGCGCGAATCGGATTCATCAAGGGCGAAAATCATGACGACCGGTATTGGTTCACCAAGCAGACGCCGTCAGTTGATCTCGGTCCCCGCTTCGCGCGCGGCCGCCAGCTCGCGATGGCGGCATGCGGCGAATGTCACACCACGGCGCTCACGGGCGAGAGTCCGCCGCAGCCGCACCATCCGCCGGATCTGTCGATCGTGGCGGCCTATGAACGCGGCGATTTTTTCAAGCTGATGCGCACCGGCAAGGCCGCCGGAAATCGCGAAGTCGGAATGATGTCCGGAGCGGCGCGGTCCCGCTTCAGCCATTTCAGCGATGCCGAGCTTGGCGCGATCTACGATTATCTGGCGGCCCGCGGCCGGAAACTCACAGGTTCGGGCGGGGGCTGAATCGCACGCGGAATCGGCCTATATAGCCCGCATGCGTCAGTATCTCGATCTTCTCGAACTGGTCCTGAAGACGGGCGTGGAGAAGCGTGACCGTACCGGCACGGGCACGCTGTCGGTGTTCGGGCACCAGGCGCGCTACGACCTCGCCGCCGGCTTCCCGCTGATGACGACCAAGAAGCTCTTCACCAAGGCCATCATCCTCGAACTGCTCTGGTTCCTGCGCAGCGACACCAATGTGCGCTGGCTGCAGGAGCGCGGCGTGACAATCTGGGACGAGTGGGCCGACGCCAACGGAGAGTTGGGCCCGGTCTATGGCCATCAATGGCGCTCCTGGCCGGCACCCGATGGCGGCACGATCGACCAGATCGCCAATGTCGTGCGCGACATCGGGGCCAATCCGGATTCGCGACGGCTGATCGTGACCGCATGGAATCCGGCCGATGTGCCGAAGATGGCGCTGCCGCCGTGCCACTGCCTGTTCCAGTTCTATGTCGCGGAAGGGAAGCTGTCCTGCCAGCTTTATCAGCGCTCGGCGGACATTTTCCTGGGTGTGCCATTCAACATCGCATCCTATGCGCTGCTCACCGCGATGATCGCGCAGGTGACGGGATTGAAGCCCGGCGCGTTTGTCCACACGCTCGGCGACGCGCATCTTTATCTGAACCATCTCGACCAGGCGCGCGAGCAGCTGACGCGCAAGCCCTACCCGCTGCCGACGCTGCGGCTCAATCCGGACGTGAAGAACATCTTCGACTTTGCGTATGAGGATTTCAAAGTCGAGAACTACCAGGCGCATCCGACCATCAAGGCCGAGATCGCGGTGTAGTCCTTCGGGGCTCCCCCGGCTTTCGCCGGGGTCGCGCCTAAGGATGACGCATAAGTGGTCACGCTGAGGCGCATTGCGAAGCAATGCCCCGAAGCGTCAATAAAACTCCCCGTAGATCACCTGGATGATCTCGCCGGTGTCGTCGTCGACCAGGAGCGCGTCGTTGCCGTAGCGCACCCAGACCGCACCGTCGGGCGGATCGGGCAGATCGTAATCCTCGTAGTCTGAAATGAAGTATTCCTGCGCGAAGAACAGCGCGGGCAGGAAGTCGCCATAGTTCCAGCGCCGGTAGTACCAGCCGGCCGGCCGGTCATAGCTTCCGGCGTGGTAGTGATGCCGTGCATTGAAGGCGCGGCGGAGCTGGTCGAACGCGCTGTTGTGGATGTGGCGGCCGAAGTTCGAGCCGCCATTGTGGTAGCCACGACCGCCGGTCCCGAAAATGATCGTGGTGTTGTTGCCGCCACTGCGATGGTTGTGATGCGTGCCGGTCGAGCCGCTCCCCATGCCGCTGCCACTGCCCATGCCACCGCCGCCCGAGCCGCTGCTGCCCGAGCCGCTGCCATGCTTGTGATGCCCACCCGTCGAGCCGCTACCCGAGCCGCCACCGCCACCACTGCCCGAACCACCGCTGCCTGAACCACCGCTGCCGGAACCGCCACCGCTGCCCGAGCCGCCGCTGCCATGATGGGTTCCGCCGCTCGAGCCAGATCCTCCGCTACCGCCGCTCGGGCCCGACTGGCCTTTTCCGTGGTCGTGGTGCTGATCATCGGCCAGAGCAGGCATCGCCGCCACGAGCGCAAAGGCCGCGACGGATGCAAGCAACGTCTTCCTCATGTCGGCATTCCTCCAGTTATTGTTGAAATCCAGTTGGCAGTTATCAATGCGGGACGGCCACATCAGGCGCGCCAGAAACATGGCTAACACGTAATCACACCTTTTGTTCCCGTGCTAGCGTGGTCCGGCAATGGCAGGTGGAATCATGGCGGGAATCGAGATCAGGCGGGCGCGGCCGGGCGAGGAAAATGTCGTTTTTTCGCTCCTGCGGGAATTGGCCGAAT
>DATEZM010000371.1:0-2766 GCA_035255625.1 Rhizomicrobium sp.
TGCATTTCCTACCTCACCATCGAGCACAAAGGGCATATCCCGCGCGAATTCCGGGTCGCGATCGGCAACCGCATCTATGGCTGCGACGACTGCCTGGCAGTGTGTCCATGGAACAAATTCGCGCAGCGCAGCCATGAACAACGGCTGGCCACGCGACCGGAACTCGAGGCGCCGGCCTTGCGCGAACTCGCGCGTCTCGACGACGTCGGCTTTCGTGCGCTGTTCCGGAAGTCGCCGGTCAAGCGCATCGGGCGCGACCGCTTCGTGCGAAATGTGCTGATCGCCGTTGGCAATTCCGGCGACGCCGCGCTGGGCGACGAGGCCATGCGCATACTAGACGATCCCTCGCCACTCGTCCGGGCAATGGCGATCTGGGCCTTGCGCCAGCTCCAGCGGCGGGTACCTGAGCGGCCCCATGAAACTGATCGCGATGTCCTGGCCGAGTGCGCCTAGTGCGGCCCGTTCAATGTCCCGGCACGCTGTCTGCCAGACGGTGGCGGGCGCCGTCGGCAGCAGGGCTCGCGGGCGCCGACGATATGGCCGCCTGCCAATCGGCGCGGGCACCAGGGGCGTCACCTGCCTCAAGCTTCATATCGCCACGTTCGACCAGCGCATCGGCGTTACCGGGTTGAAGCCGCAGCGCACGGTCGAAGTCCGCCCGCGCATCGGGCTTTCGGCCCATCGCGTGTCGCGCACTACCGCGCAGCACGTAAAGGTCGGCGCGATCCGGACTGACCAGAAGCGCCGCAGACAAATCCGACTCCGCCTTCGACCAATCCTGCTTGAGCGCGAGCGCGCGGGCCCGATCGGCGAGAAGATCGGTATCGTACGGATCGGCGCTGAGCGCGGCGGTGAAGGAAGCGATGGCACTGTCGGCACGATCGGCAAGCAGCCAGGCGTTTCCCGCCTGGTCGAACAGCGCGGTCTTGCGCGACGGCTCGTCAGCGAATGAGCTTCGCGCCAGCGCATCCAGCCTGCTTGCCGCTTCGGCGTAGCGCCGCAGGCCCACCAGAGCCAGCGCGGCGCAGTGATCGGCGGCCGCTCCACCGCCCTGCTTCTCCCAGGCCGACGCCTGCGCCAGCGCGCCGGCGGGATCGCTCTGGGTCCGCGCGAGGCACGCGTCGTAGGTTTCGGGGCCGGCGGCCCGGGCGGCGAAGGGAAGGGCGGCGAAGGGAAGGGCGGCGAACATCGCCGCCAGAGGCAAAACCTTCATGACATTCCTTTCGCCGGCTTACGGCACATAGCTGAACGTCCTGCGGCGGGCAAACTGGCGGGAAAGCGGCCTTCTGCTAGTCTCCGCGGCGGAGGATTCCATGACCAGAATTTCATCGCTCGTCGCCCTTATCGGTCTGACATTGCTGTTCTGGACCGGACCGGTCGAGGCGCAGCAGACGGGTCCAAGCGCCGCGCCATTGACGACCGTGCAGTCGCATGCGCTGGCACCGATCGGCTCGGCGGCCGCCTTCGATCCCGTCAAGGCGACCAACGCTTATCTGGCGCGGGTGAGCGGCAAAGAGCGCACCCGGTCGGACTCCTATTTCGAGGGGAAGTATTGGCTGCTCCTCGTCGATGCGCTCTGGGCGATAGCCGCGTCGGCAGCGCTGCTCTTCACGCGCGTCTCGGCACAGATCCGAGACTTCGCCGAGCGGCAGACGCGATCGCGCTTCTGGTCGGTGACGCTCTATGTCGGACCCTTTTTCCTCGTCATGACGGCGCTGACCTTTCCGCTGACGCTTTACGAGGACTATCTGCGCGAGAAGGCCTACGGCTTGATGAACCAGACGTTCCTCGGCTGGTTCGGCGAATTTCTCACCCTGACCGGCGTGAACTTGATCGTCAGCCTGGTCGCGCTGACGATCCTCTACTGGGTGATCCGGCTGGCGAAGGGCAATTGGTGGATCTGGGGGACGATCGTATTCGCAGTGTTCGCGACGATCCTCACCATCGCCGAGCCTGTCCTGATCGATCCGCTGACCAACACATACACACCTTTGCCGCAAAGCCAGATCAAGGACGACATCCTGTCGCTGGCGCGCGCCAATGGCATTCCGGCGAAGAACGTCTATCTGGTGGACGCCTCGAAACAGTCCGACCGCATTTCCGCCAACGTCGGCGGATTCCTCGGCACGACGCGCGTCGCCCTCAACGACAACCTCCTGCACAAGGGCACACATGACGAAATCCTGGCGGTGCTCGGGCATGAGATGGGCCACTATGTGCTCGACCATGCGGTCTTCGGGCTCGCGCTGCAGACGCTGCTCGCCTTCTTCGTGCTGGCGCTGGTCAGTGCCGGCTTCGAGCTCGCGGTCTCGCTTTTCGGCGGCAATTGGGACGTGCGGCGGATCGAGGATCCGGCGGGCCTACCCGTGCTCTATGCGGTGCTGACGATCGTGCTGCTGCTGGCGACGCCGATCAGCAACACCATCACCCGCACCGTGGAGATCCAGGCCGACATGTTCGGCATCAACGCGGTGCGCAAGCCGGATGCCTTCTCGACCGTGGTTCTGAAGCTCTCCAACTACCGCAAGCTGGATCCGGCCCCCTGGGAGGAAATGGTGTTCTACGACCACCCCTCCGGGCGCACCCGGATCTGGGAGATGATGCGCTGGAAGGCGGAGCACCTGAACGACCCCGATATCAAGGCCGGGGCCACTTCGCCGCAATGAAGGGCTTTTCGCGCACCTTCGCCGGCGCCGGCGCGCCTCTCCACGTCGCGGCCCACAGCCATCACCCCTGGCCCGACGTCACATACGACGCCCAGATTGC
>DATEZM010000372.1:0-3326 GCA_035255625.1 Rhizomicrobium sp.
GTTCAGCTCGCCCTTGTTCAGCATCATCTGGCAGAACAAGGCGTAATCGTCGATCGTCGAGACCGAGCCACCGCCGCCCGATTCCATCGATGGCGGTTTCGTGAAGTCCTGGATGCCGGGGATCGTGGGACCAAGCTCGTAAAGCTTGTCGCCGGTCATCGCGTTCTTCACGTAAACACCCGACAACCGCGGTGCATTCGCGGGCGCGACCGAGAAGCCCGTGTCCTTCATGCCCAGTTTGCGCCAGATGTTATCCGTCATGAACTGGCCGAGCGTCTCTCCCGTCAGCTTCTCGATGATGTAGCCCTGGATGTCGACCGCGACCGAGTACGACCATTTCGTCCCAGGCTGATAGAGTAGCGGGATCTTGGCGATCTTGCCGATCATGTCCTTCAGCCCGTTCGACTGAAGCACCTTGTCGGCGCGGAATTGGTCGTCCACCGGATCGCCGGTCTTGAGGCCATAGCCGAAGCCCGCGGTGTGGGTCATCAGCTCGCGCATCGTTGGCAGATGTTTCATGTCCTCCAGCCGGGGCTTGCCATCGGCGCCAGTGCCGGCGAGCACTTTGAGGTTGGCGAATTCCGGAATGAATTTCGTAATGGGATTGTCGAGTTTCCACAGGCCCTTTTCGTAGAGGATCATCATCGCCGCGCCGATCATCGGCTTGGTCTGCGAGTACATCCGGAAGATCGTATCGCGTGCGATCGGTGTCCCCGAAGCCACGCCCGCCATGCCGTGCCAGTGCAGGTCGGCGATCTTGCCGTGGCGCACCACCATGATCTCGATACCGGCGACCTGGCCGTCATCGACCGCCTTGTCCATCGCGGCATCGAGCAGTTTCAGCTTGGCGCCGTCGAACCCAACATCTGCGGGCGCCGCTTGCGGCAGCGGCGCGGCGTACGCACAACACAGCGACAAGAGGGCGGCAAACGCCGCCAGAACCGGTTTGCGCATAATTTCCCCGCCGCTGCTATCCGCTCGCCCTCAAGCCTGCCCCTTCGGGCGCGGTCGATCAATGGACGTGGTGCGGATCCTTCTCGCCCGCTTCAACGGCTATGGCGATCGCGTCCGTCGCCACCGGACAGGTGAAGTAGGCCGAGCGGGCACAATTGGGATTGTAGGCGTCGTTGAAGTCGATCGTTACTGTCTTGGGCGGGAACGGCCCGAAATGGTCGATATCGACATAGCGGCCGGCGCCATAGGTGATCTTGCCCGTGAGATCGTCCATGAAGAAGGCGCTGGCGTCTGTGATCTTCTTCGGATCGTGATCGCCGGCATAGAAGGGAAGTGTGAGCCTCTTCCCGTTCAGCGTGAATGTCGCATCGCCGGCGTGGAAGAACTGCTTGTCGGTGCCGCGCGAGGTGCGGAAGGTGCGCGACGGCAGTTTCGGATCGGGCACGAACGTCGCCGTCACCCGATAGGCCGGATTGTAAGGGAAGTAGATCACGCCCTTGAAGTTCAGCGCATCCGCGCGCTTCTGATTGTAGAGCATGACGCGCACGCCGATCACGCCGGCGCTGACCTGTGTCGGAAAGCCCTGCACGTCGATGTCGGTGTCGACCGGCACGCTCTTCGACAGGTCGACGGGCTTGCCGCCCATCGCGCCCATCAGTTTTCCACCGCTGTAGGTGGCGACAAGGATGCCGGCGCCCTTGCCCGGCACCCAGCGATAGGAAGCGGGATTGCCCTTGGTGCCGGTCAGCGTCGCGCTTTGGCCTTCGCCCAGATAGGCTGCGTCCTGAATTTTCAGAATGGCATGCGGCACCTGCGCCCAATCCTTGTTAGCGTCGGCGATGCCGTCGCGCCATTCCTGCGCGTGCGAGCGCGGCAGCGCGGCCGATGTCGCCGCAAGGGAAAGCACAAGGCCGGCCGCCACAATTCCCATTTTCCGCATGGTGCCTAGTCCGCCTGTTGCGGACGCAACATCTCCCATCGCGGTCGCCCGATCAATGCGGCTTGTGCGGATCCTTCTCGCCCGCCTTGACCGCCGTTGCGATGGCGTCGGTGGCGATCGGACAGGAGAAATAGGGCGAGCGCGCGCAGAGCGGATTGTAGGCAAGGTTGAAATCGATGGTGACGCTCTTCGGCGGGAAGGACCCGAAATCGCCGATGTTCAGATAGCGGCCACCGCCATAGGTCCCGCTCCCTGTCAGGCCGTCGGTGAAGTATCCGTCCAGGTCCGTGATCTTTTTCGGATCGTTCGACTCGGCATAGAGCGGCAGCGTGAGCGTCTTGCCGTTCAGCACGAAAGTCGCGTCGCCGGCATGATAGAACGGATAGTCCTCGCCACGCGACAGGCGGAACATGCGCCTGGGCATCTTGGGATCCGGCGCGAAGTTCGCCGTCACGCGATAGGCCGGATCGTAAGGGAAATAGTCGAGCCCTTTGAAGGTCACGGCCTCGGCGCGGACCTGGTTGAAGATATAGACCGAGACAGGCTTGCCCGGCACCGGCTGGCTGACGATCTCGATGTTCGTGTCAACCGCGACGCCCTTGGCCAATGCCGCACCGTCATAGGTCTTGCCATGCACGACCGCGGTGATCTTGCCGTCGCGAATGCTCGTCACGGCGGCGCCGTCCGGTTTGACGCCACTGGCCCAATGATAACTCGCCGGCTGCCCCGCCTTGCCGAGGAGGGTGGCGCTGGCGCCTTCCGCCAGCACGGCCTCGTCCTGAATCTTCAGGAGTGCGTGATGCTTGGCGGACCAGATCTCGTTTTCCCCCGCGATCGTCTCCCGCCACACCTGTTCCGGCGATTTCGCGGCCGGCGCGGCGCAGAGGAGCAGCGTCGCCGCCAAACTGGCAGCCAGCGATCCCGATTTCATTTGTCTTCCCAGATTTTGCAGTGCAACAAAAATTCGAATAGGCTTTTCGCCACGCAATTTCCGCAACGCCCGAAAGCCGATGCCGCGCGACAAGCCCTGGATTTTCCGCACTTATGCCGGTCATTCAAGTGCCGCGGCGTCGAACGCGTTGTACCGGACCAATCTGGCCAAGGGTCAGACCGGCCTGTCGGTCGCTTTCGATCTCCCGACCCAGACCGGATACGACAGCGACGATCCGATCGCGCGCGGCGAAGTCGGCAAGGTCGGCGTCCCCATCTCCCATATCGGCGACATGCGTGCGCTGTTCGACGGCCTGCCGCTCGCCGACATGAACACCTCGATGACGATCAACGCGCCGGCGGCCTGGCTGCTGGCGCTCTACGTCGCGGTGGCGGACGAACAGGGCGCGCCGCGCGCGAGTCTCGCCGGCACCACGCAGAACGACATCGTGAAGGAATATCTGGCGCGCGGGACCTACATCTTTCCGCCCGGTCCGGCGCT
>DATEZM010000373.1:0-8946 GCA_035255625.1 Rhizomicrobium sp.
GACACCTTGGCGGCGTTTTGCGCCACGCGAGCCAATTCGGCCTGTTCCAGGAACGGCATTCCGCAGCAGCCGGGATAGGCGACCCTGGTTTCAACGCCGATGTGGTTCAGCACGGCGCGCGCATCCATGCCGGTGACGGGCTTGTTGTAATTGACGAAGCAGGTGGCATAGAGCGCCGCCTTGCGCTTGCCGAAGGCTGGCGCCGCCGCATTGGCCTGAACCGGGTCGCGCTTGTCGGCGGACACGAAGGTGCGCGTGCGGAATTTCGGCAGCTCGGCGGTGCGGTCGATATGCGCGACCTTCTCCATCACCGCGCGCATCGGCTTGTTGCTTGTGCTGGAAGCCCAATTGATCACCGGTGACGCGAAACGGGCCAGCGTTCCGTTGCGATCCATCTCGGCCAGCTGGCGTTGCGTGAAGTCCGTCTTGCCCTGGCGCGCCTCGACCGCGCGGGCGCGCAGGATCAGATGCGGGAAGTCGAGATTGAAGGCATGCGGCGGCACGTAAGGGCACTTCGTCATAAAGCACATGTCGCAGAGCGTGCAGGCTTCCATGACGGTGCCGAAATCTTCCGTCTTCACCGCTTCGACCGACTCGTCCGCGCTGTTGTCGATCAGGTCGAACAGCCGTGGGAAGGAATCGCACAGATTGAAGCAGCGGCGGCAGCCATGACAGATGTCGAAGACCCGCCGCATCTCCTTGTCGAGCGCGTCCGCGTCATAAAACGCCTCATCGCGCCACGCGATCGGATGGCGTGTGGGAGCGTCGAGCGAGCCTTCGCGGGATGTCATGTGCGACTCTTAATTCCTCCCTCGCGAAGCGGGGGAGGGGGACCGCCGAAGGCGGTGGAGGGGGCGGCCGTCTTGCTTCGGCGCGGGGCGCCTCCGCCTCGCGTTGCTCGGCACCTCCCCCGCAAAGCGGGGGAGGAACCATGTGTCTTACTTCCCCAGCGTATCGAGCGCCTTCTGGAAGCGGCCGGCGTGGGACTTCTCGGCCTTGGCGAGGGTCTCGAACCAGTCGGCGATCTCGTCGAAGCCTTCGCCGCGCGCCGTCTTCGCCATGCCCGGATACATGTCGGTGTATTCGTGCGTCTCGCCGGCGATTGCGGCCTTGAGGTTGAGGTTGGTGCCGCCGATCGGCTCGCCGGTCGCCGGATCGCCGACCGCTTCGAGATATTCGAGGTGGCCGTGGGCGTGGCCGGTCTCGCCTTCGGCGGTCGAGCGGAACACGGCGGAGACATCGTTGTAGCCTTCGACATCGGCTTTCTGCGCGAAATAGAGATAGCGCCGGTTGGCCTGGCTCTCGCCGGCGAAGGCATCCTTCAGATTCTGCGCTGTCTTGGATCCTTTGAGTGCGGCCATGGGGGTCTCCTTGTTGCCTCGGTCCGGAGCGTACCAAAGCCCTCTGGGCCGCCCCTGTCAATAGATTAGAATAATTCTAAAGAAAGAAATTGAAGGCTAGCGCCGCCGGACGCGGACGACAACGTCGATCCGCTCGACGGACAGGCCCTTGGGCGGTTCCGGCACGCCGGCAACTTCGATGTGCTCGCCCGGGATGTCGATCAGTATGCCGTCGCTCTCGACGAAGAAATGCTGGTGATCGCCGGTATTGGTGTCGAAGTAGGAGCGCGCGGCATCGACCACGACCTGGCGGAGAAGGCCGGCGTCGGTGAACTGGTGCAGCGTGTTGTAGACCGTTGCCAGCGAGACTTTTACGCCGGCGGCCTGCGCATCGCTGTGCAGCATTTCGGCGGTGATGTGACGGTGACCTTGCGCAAACAACAGGCCGGTCAGTTCCACCCGCTGACGCGTCGGCCGCAGTCCCGCCGCGCGCAGGCGTTCCGTGGCGGCCGTTCCCACCTCACGAATCTTTGTGGCCATAACGGCTTGCCCGATCCAGACCGCTGACAGTGCGGCCTTAACTTTGCTATCCTGCAACCAGTGTTCTCGTTAGAACGCTTCTAACATAGAAATCGGCTTAGCGCACCCTATCTGTCAAGGACCGGCCGCAAAGGACATCGACGTGGACAAAGCCAACCCAGCACGCAGATCCAGCTTCGACATGGCGGGCCTGCTCGCCTGCGCCCGCGGCGAGGTGTTCGGCGCCGGCAATGCGCGGCTTCCCTTGCCGCCGATGCTGATGTTCGATCGCATCACCAAGATCACCGACAATGGCGGTGTCTCGGGCAAAGGCTCGGTCGAGGCCGAACTCGACGTCAATCCCAATCTCTGGTTCTTCAAATGCCATTTCCAGGACGATCCGGTGATGCCGGGTTGCCTGGGGCTCGATGCGCTCTGGCAGATGGTCGGCTTCTTCTTGGGCTGGATGGGCGGCATGGGCAAGGGCCGCGCGCTCGGTGTTGGCGAGGTGAAGCTCACCGCCATGATCCTGCCGACCGCCAAGAAGATCACCTATTACGTCGAACTGAAGCGCGTGATCATGCGCAAGCTGGTGATGGGCGTCGCGGACGGCATCGTGAAGGTCGACGGACAGGTCGCGTTCGAAGTGAAGGATCTCAAGGTCGGCCTGTTCCAGGACGCGATGGAGGCTCTGAAGAACGCCGCCATGCCCGCGCCCGCGACGGCTTGAAGGACGCTCAAACGAAACCTGTCATGCCCGCGAAGGCGGGCACCCAGGAGACTGGGCTCGCTGGTAAGACTGGATTCCCGCTTTCGCGGGAATGACAAGCGGGAAGCATTTAGGGAACACCAAGCATGAGACGCGTTGTTGTAACCGGCATGGGCATCGTCTCATCCATCGGCAACAACAGCCAGGAAGTCGTCGCGTCCTTGCGCGAAGCCAGGTCCGGCATCGTCACGGCCGAGGACTACGTCAAATATGGCTTCCGCTCCCAGGTTCATGGCAGCCTGAAGATCGATCTCGACGCGGTGGTCGACCGCCGCGCGCGCCGTTTCCAAGGGGACGGCGCCGGCTATTGCTGGGTCGCGATGAATCAGGCGATCGCCGATGCGGGGCTCGAGGAAAAGGACATCTCCAATCCGCGCACCGGCCTCATCGTCGGTTCGGGCGGGCCTTCGACCAAAGCGATCGTCGCCGCCGCCGACACGACGCGCGCGAACTCCAGTCCCAAACGCATCGGACCCTTCGCGGTGCCCAAGGCGATGTCGTCGACCTGCTCGGCCAATCTCTCGACCTGGTTCAAGACCAAGGGCGTCAACTACTCGATCAGCTCGGCCTGCTCGACATCCGCGAACTGCATCGGCAACGCTTATGAAATGATCCAGTGGGGCAAGCAGGATGTGATGTTCGCCGGCGGCGGCGAGGAGCTCGACTGGACGCTCAGCGAATTGTTCGACGCGATGGGCGCGATGTCGTCGAAATACAATGCGACGCCGGAAAAGGCCTCGCGCGCCTATGACAAGAACCGCGACGGCTTCGTCATCTCCGGCGGCGGTGGCATCCTGATCCTCGAGGAATACGAGCACGCCAAGGCGCGCGGGGCGAAGATTTATGCCGAGATGGTCGGCTATGGCGCGACCGCGGACGGCTCCGACATGGTGGCGCCGTCGGGCGAGGGCGCGGTGCGCTGCATGCGCATGGCGATCGAGAACGTGAAGTCGCCGATCGACTACATCAATCCGCACGCGACTTCGACGCCAGTCGGCGACATTCCGGAGATCAACGCCATCCGCGAGGTGTTCGGCGAGAACATGCCGCCGATCAGCGCGACCAAATCGCTCACCGGCCACAGCCAGGGCGCCGCCGGCGTGCACGAGGCGATTTACACGCTGCTGATGATGCAGTCGGGCTTCGTCTGTGAAAGCGCCAATATCGAAGAGATCGACCCGGCCGTCGCGAGCGCGAACATCGTGCGCAAGCGCATCGACAACGCGAAGATCGAGACCGCGCTCTCCAATTCCTTCGGCTTCGGCGGCACGAATGCGACACTGGTCTTCCGGCGGGCCGCATAGAACTTGCATCGGACAGTCCGACCCTTTGTCGGCTGTCCCAATACGGAACAGACCCAAAAGAAGGGCGAAGGCACATGGCGGACGGCAAGCTGATGCAAGGCAAGCGCGGCCTGGTGATGGGGGTGGCCAACGACCATTCCATCGCCTGGGGCATTGCGCGCGTGCTCGCCGCGCAGGGCGCCGAGATCGCCTTCACCTATCAGGGCGACGCCCAGGCCAAGCGGCTCAAGCCGCTGGCGCAATCGATCGGCTCGCAGATTGTGCTTCCCGCTGACGTCGAAAACGATTCCGAGCTCGACACGGTGTTCGACCGGCTGAAGACCCATTGGGGCAAGCTCGATTTCCTGGTTCATGCCATTGCGTTCTCGGATCGCGACGAGCTCAAGGGCCGCTACGTCGACACGTCGCGCGCCAATTTTTGCCGCACCATGTCGGTCAGCTGTTATTCGTTCACCGCGGTCGCACGCCGCGCCGCGGCGCTGATGACCGATGGCGGCTCGATGGTCACACTCACCTATCTCGGCGCCAGCCGCGTCATGCCGAACTACAATGTTATGGGAGTCGCCAAGGCGGCGCTCGAAGCATCAGTGCGCTATCTCGCTGCCGATCTCGGGCGCGACAATGTCCGCGTCAACGCGATCTCGGCCGGTCCGATGCGCACGCTGGCCGGCTCGGCCGTCGGCGACGCGCGCATGGTGTTCAAGTGGAACAAGAGCCACGCGCCGCTCAAGCGCAGCGTCGAGCTCGATCATGTCGGCGGTGCGGCACTCTATCTGCTCAGCGACCTCGCTGGCGGCGTCACCGGCGAAGTGCATTTCGTCGATGCTGGATTCAACGTCGTCGGCATGCCGCCGACGGCCGATCTCAAAGGCTGGACCGCGCCGGAGAATGACGCATCTGAAGGGACCAAGTCGAATGTTCGCGAAAGCGTCTAGAAAATCTCCTCCCCCGTTCACGGGGGGTCAATCTGGCCGCGCTCGGACCAATGGCGCGCGGCCATTGACGGCCCGCAGGGCCGGAGGGGGGAGCCGTTCCGCGCTGCTTTGCGTCGCTGCACTCGCGCTCGCGCTGTCGGCCAGCGCCGCCGCCGCAGGCTGGCAGGATGTCGCCTCGCAATTCGATCAGCAGCGCCTCGCGCGCCTTGCCGAAGCCAAGCAAAAGGCGCTTGCCGAAGCGCATGCCGGCGCGGGTTCTGGCGATGCGTCGGCGATCGATTCCGCGCTCGGTCCCGCAAGCCATGCGCCGTCCGGCGGCGAACTCACCGGCGCCTGGCGCTGCCGCACGATCAAGCTCGGCGGCATCACGCCCTATGTCGTCTATTCCTGGTTCAACTGCCGCATCTCGAATCGCGGCGGCGGCCTCTTCTTCGAAAAGACCAGCGGCAGCCAGCACACCAACGGCTTTCTCTATCCCGGCGATGGCGGGATGATCTATCTCGGCGCGTCTTCAGTCACCGGCGAGCCGCCGCATGCCTATTCCGGCAATGGCGCATCCGCCGGCGCGTCGGCGACGCCCGACGACCAGATCGGCATCCTCACCATGATCGACGGCCGCCACGCCCGCCTCGAAATGCCGTTCCCGGTGCAGGAATCCACGCTCGACGTGATCGAGCTGAAGCGCTAAACGCGTGGTCGCGATGGCCGGTTATTCGGGAACGCCGCTCGACAGGAAGCTCGGTCTCAAGCTTGGCATGTCCGCGCTGCCTCTGAACGCGCCCAAGAACTATCGTGCTCTCGTCGGCGGCGACGCGAATTTCGTCACCAAGGTGCCGAAAGGCGGCGCCGATTTCGTCCATCTCTTCGTCGCGTCCTGTGTAGAACTCGACCGTCTCCTGCCGCGCGCCCGTCAGGCGATGAAGACCGACGGCATGCTGTGGGTGAGCTGGTACAAGAAGGCGGCGAAGATCCCGACCGACGTCACCGAGGACACGATCCGCAATCGCGCGCTGAAAGGCGATCTCGTCGACGTCAAGGTCTGCGCCGTTGACGAAACTTGGTCCGGCCTCAAGCTTGTCGTGCGCAAGCACCTGAGATGAAAAGCGAGCCGGAGCGGGGAGGGGCAGTTCTGCACTCCGGCTCGCGCGCAAAGGCGATGCCTTGCGCGAACTCACTTCACCGTGACGGTCGCCATCATCTTGGGATGGATCGAGCAGACATATTTGTAGACGCCCGGCTTGCTGAAGGTGAATTTGAAGCTGTCGTTCTGGTCGAGCGCCGCCGAGCGGAACAGTCCGTCGGCGCTCACCACGGTGTGGGGCTCGCCGTCCTGGTTGGTCCAGGTCACCGTGGTGCCGGGTGAAACCGTGATCGCCATCGGCGCGAAATCGAAGTTCTTCATCACCACGGCGGCATCGGCGGCCAGCGCGGGCAGCGGTGCGGCGGCAAGAAATGCGGCGAACATGGCATAGGTCATCGTGCGCGGAATCATCGGATCCTCGTTGTTGGGTTGAATTGCGAAGACGTCAGGCGAGCGTTGTATCGGTCAGCGTCGGCGTTGCCGGGTGCGGCTTGTAGGCGATGCTAGTGATGCCCAGCATCGTCGGCAGCATGGCGGCATCGACCTTCAGCGGACCCGGTCCCGGTCCATTGCCGGCGGTCGGCTGCGGATAGGCGGTCGAGCGCGCCGTGTGGAAGGTGATGTTGCCTTCCACCTTCTGCACGATCTGGTGGATGTGGCCGTTCAGCACGGTCACCGAGCCGAAACGTTTCAGCAGCGCGAACGCCTGGTCGGCATCGCCGGTGCCCCAGCCCCATGGCTCGTAAATCGTCCACATCGGCATGTGCGCGAACACCACGACCGGTTGGCTGGCGGAGCGGCCCTTGAGGTCATTGGCCAGCCAGGCGATCTGGTCGTCGCCGAGCGCGCCGAGGCCGCCGGGCTTGAAATTCATCACATTGATCAGCGCGACGAAGTGCACGCCATGGCTGTCGAAGCTGTAATAGCCGCGATTGTCCGACGCCTTGCCGAAGCGCGCGAAATAGGCCGCGCCGCCGTCGGTGACGTCGTGCTCGCCCGGTGTCGTATGCAGCTCCGTTACTTTCAGCCCCGACAGAAGCTGCGCCGCGGTATCGAATTCCTCCGGCTTGGTCAGATGGGTGATGTCGCCGGTGTGCAGCACCAGCGCAGGCTTGGCGGGCATCGCGTTCACCAGATCGATCGACTGTTTCAGCGTGCCGGCGACATCCGGATTGGCGTCCTTGTTGAAGCCGATATGCGTGTCGCTGATCTGCAGGAACAGCGGCGTCCCGACATGTTTGCGCGTCGCCGCCGAGGCGAGGTCAAGCGGCATCACGACGCCGCCGGCCAGCGTGAACAGCGTTCCCGCCCCGCCATAGGCCAGGCATTTGAGTACGCCGCGGCGCGACGAGTCTTGGATGGTCATGTGTGTAGTCCCGACGTGTCGGGAGAGATGACCGCGGGCGGGCGCGGTTTATTCCCGCCCGTCCGGCATGGTGGCTGCTTTCAGCAGGCGCGACAGTTCCAGCATGTCGTCCAGCGCGATGTCCGAGATCGCGCAGAACACCAGATTGCCCTGGCGCCAGAACACGATGTGATAGCCGTTGCGCGTCGCAAGACCGGGCAAGCGCTCGTCGTGATGGGTCCAGGCGAAGACGTCGATAACATGCCCGCCATGGCGATACACCGTCACCGCCGCGCGTGCGCCATCGATGAAATCGACGCGGCCGCCTTGCAGCGTGAATCCTTCGCGCGTGAAATTGCCCACCGGCGGCGAGAGGTCGGCATGCAGCGACAGCCAGGGCTTGACGGTGTGCTGGTCGGTCGAGGCGACATCGATCAGCCGGCCCGAAGCGATGGAGCGCAGATGGGCGTTGGTCACATCGCCGATCAGCGCCTCGCTCGCCGGCGGCAGGACCAGCAGGAACGCAATCGACGCCGCCATCGCCGTCGCCAGCGCACCGCCCGCCGCGCCGGCCCAAACCGTGCGGTACCACGACGCTTTGGGTGCCTCGGCGTCCAGCGCCTTGGCGATGCGCTTCCGCAGCAGTGGCGTGGCGCGATGATAGGGCGCGTGTTCGCGCAGCACCGCGCGCATGTCTTCGATCTGCTGCTTCAGCGCGGCGCATTCGACGCAGGTCTCCAGATGCCGCTCGAGTTCGACCGCGCGCGCCGAATCGAGTTCGCCATCCAGATAGGCATGCACCAGCGGGGCCTTATCGCACTCCATGTCGTGCCTCTTCTTCCAGCCACGTCCCGCGCAGCATCGCGCGCGCCCGCGACAGCCGCGACATCACCGTGCCGATCGGCGCGCCGGTGATCTCGGCGATCTCGCGGTAGCTGAGATCCTCCATCTCGCGCAGAACCAGCACTTCGCGGAATTCCTGCGGCAGCGTCGCAATCGCCGAGCCGAGCTTGCGGCCCATATCGGCATCGATCGCGACGCTTTCCGGGCTCGGGTCGTCCAGCGCGAGTTCGCTCGAATTCTCGTCCTCGCCGGGCAGCGGCACCTGTCCGCGGCGCTTCCTGTCAGCCGCCGCATTGCGCCAGCAATTGCGCACGATGGTCAAAAGCCAGGGCCGCATGTCGCCGCCGCGAAAGCCTTCGAAGGCGCGCCAGGCGCGCAGCATCGCATCCTGCACGACATCGTCGGCATCGGCGGGCGAGCGCGTCAGCCAGCGGGCAAGATTGTACGCCGCATCTAGGTGCGGCAGGGCCTGCGCCTCGAACCTGCGGCGCCGTTCATCCATGCTGGGCTAGCCGATCGCTCGTCCTTGAGGCTTGCATGTAGCATGACCGGGGAGAGCCACGCTTTATTCCCGGCGCCTACTTCACCCCACCCTCGGGGCCGAAGAACAGCACCCAGGCTTTGAACTCGGCGGAAAAGCTCGCGAAGCGGTGCGGCATGCCTGCGGGCGCAAACAGCACGTCGCCGGCGTCGAAGCGTATGGTCTCGACGCCGCGCTTGAAGATGCCGTGGCCCGCCTGGATGACATAAAGCTCGTCGCGCTGGTGCGTCTTCTCATTGTCCTGGTCGGTCGGCACGAACAGCAGCAGG
>DATEZM010000374.1:0-7500 GCA_035255625.1 Rhizomicrobium sp.
TCCTGGGTCTCGACGTCGAGACCGTTGTGGCCGAGCAGGCCCATCGGCGCCTTGGTCTTGCACTTGACCGTGGCGATGGTGTTGTTGCCGCCGAGCCGGATCATCAACGAGATCGGGCTGGTCTTGACCACGTCGAGGCCGAGGAATTCCTCGTAAAATCTGCGCGTGAAATCGAGGTCGGTCGATTCCAGCGTGCCGTGCGACAGGAAATTTAGCTTCAACGCCGGCTGCGGCTTTTCGCACGCTTCGGCGGAAGCTGGGGTGGCGTCTTCGAGCATCGTTCCCTCCGTTCGATGGTGGTATTCCCGGCGCTCTGACGGTGCCGTGTTTCCGGCGCTCAGTCTCGCGAAAATCGGCGCCCGGCTCAAGCTCGCCGTAAAAACCCAGGCCCCAGGCCGAGTTTATCCTCGTTCGCCCGAAACCCCGCCGAGAAATTCCTTCGTCCAGCGGCGGTAATCCGCTGGCTCTGCAGCTGGATGCGGAAGCCCATTTTCGCCAGCTCGTCGTGAGTGACGAGGCCGTGCGCGGCGCCGCCGAGCACGAGCGGAATCTTGACGGCAGACGTCGCGGCGGGGACGGCAAACAAAAACCGCCCAAATATTGCTGCCGGGATTAGGTTTCGGGGATGCGGGGAAGGACCGGGAGCGACGGCGATGCCCTATAAAATCCTGCTCGCGGGCGCGGGCGGCGCGATCGGCCGGAGGCTGACGCCGCTGCTGCGCAACGCCGGGCATGATGTTTTCGGCACCACCCGCTCGGCGGCGAAAGCCCAGGAATTGAAGGCGGCCGGCGTCGAGCCGGTCGTGGTCGATGTCTTCGATGCCGCCGGCTTGTCCCGGCTGGTGGCCGCCATCCGGCCGGAGATCGTCATCCACCAGCTGACCGACCTTCCCGATGGGTTCGGGAGCCTCGATCCGAGCCAAAGGGCGCAAGCACTGTCGGCCAATGCGCGCATCCGCGTCGAGGGAACGAGAAACCTGGTGGCCGCGACCTTGGCTTCCGGCGCGCGGCGGCTGATCGCCCAGAGCATCGCCTGGGTCTATGCGCCGGGGCGGGAACCGCATACCGAAGACGATGCGCTGGACCTCGATGCCGAAGGGTCGCGCGGCGTCACCATCGACGGCGTCGCCGCGCTCGAAAAGGCGACATTGCATTCGCCGCCGCTCGAGGGGATCGTGCTGCGCTACGGTCAGTTCTATGGCCCGGGAACCGGGACCGATCAGCTGAGCAAGACCGTCCCGCCGCTGCACGTCGACGCCGCCGCCGTGGCGGCGCTGCTGGCAATCGATCGGGGCCGTCCCGGCATCTTCAACGTCGCCGAAGCCAACAATCACGTCGCGACGGACAAGGCGCGAAGCGAGCTCGGCTGGGATCCTGCTTTCCGCCTGAAAGGCTGACCGTCGCCTAGGCGGCCGGCGAGCCGCGCCACAAACGAAAAGCCCGCCACGAGGGCGGGCCAATCGTCCGATTGATTTCGTTTTCGGTGGTTGCGGGGGCTCGCAACCATCGAGAGTCAAGTTCGCTTATTGTAGTAATCTAATCCAGCTTCGCCGGCAGCTAGACTAAAAAGGCGGTAGTGTCCGGTTTAGCGCTGCGCCTCGATCAACGCCAGCAGTCCCTTGAGAATGGCTTCGGGCCGAGGCGGACAGCCGCTTATGTGCAGATCGACCGGCACGGCCTTGGCCACGCCGCCCAGGACCGCATAGCTGCCGGCGAACAGGCCGCCATCCAAGGCGCAATCGCCCACCGCCACCACCCATTTTGGATCGGGCGTGGCGGCATAGGTGCGCTCCAGCGCCTCTCGCATGTTCCGCGTCACCGGGCCGGTGACCAGCAGCACGTCGGCATGGCGCGGTGAGGCCACGAAGCGCAGGCCGAAACGTTCGAGATCGTAAAACGCGTTGCTAAGAGCATGGATTTCGAGCTCGCAGCCGTTGCAGGAGCCGGCATCGACCTGACGGATGGACAGGCTGCGGCCCAGGCGGCGGCGCGCGGCGCGGTCGAGCGCTTCCGCCAGTTCGGCCATGGCCGCGTCGCCGGCCAAGGGCGCTGGCTCGGTCAGCGGCGACCGGATCATACCTTCGAAGAGATGCTTGCGCATGACGCCATGCCCTCAGAGATCGTGGCCGGAGTAGGAGCAGTTGAACGACTTGTTGCAGAGCGGGAAGTCGGCGACGATGTTGCCTTCGATCGCGGCTTCAAGCAGCGGCCACTGGAACCACGACGGATCGCGCAAATGGCAGCGCTCGACGGCGCCGGCACCGCCGAGCCGCAGCCAAGCCAGCACGTCGCCGCGGAAGCCCTCGACCAGCGCTATGCCTTCGCACGCGGCACGGCCGGGCTTGGGCAAGGCGGCGTGGATTTCCCCGGCGGGCAAAGATTCCAGAATCTGGACGATCAGGTCGAGGCTCTGCTCGACTTCGTCGATACGGATCCAAACGCGCGCATTGACGTCGCCCTGGCTGCGCACCGGCACCTCGAATTTCAACCGGTCATAAGGCGCGTAGGCAAGATTGCGGCGCGCATCGAAGCCCCTTCCCGAGGCGCGGCCGATATAACCGCCGGCGCCGAAGCGCCGCGCCAGTTCCGGAGTTAGTATGCCGGCGCCGACGGTGCGGTCCTGCAACGAGGCGGTGCTGTCGTAGAGATTGACCAAGGCGGGGAAGCGCTGCTTGGCCTCATGGACGAGATCGGCGATGGCGGCGATGCCGCCCTTGTCGAGATCGGATGCCACGCCGCCGGGCAGGGCGCAATCGCGCATCAGCCGGTGGCCGAAAGCCGCATCGGCGGCGCGCAGCACGCGCTCACGCAACACGCCGCAATGGGCGTGCATAAGCGCGAAAGACGCGTCGTTGCAGATGGCGCCGATATCGCCAAAATGATTGGCGAGGCGTTCGAGCTCGGCCATCAGCGCGCGGAGATATTGGGCGCGCGGCGTGGCCTCGATCCCGAGCGCCGCTTCGGCGGCGCGCGCGAAGGCCACGGCATAGGCAACCGTGCTGTCGCCCGAAACCCGCCCGGCAAGCTTGGCGGCGTGGCCGAGTTCGGCGCCTTCCATCAGCTTTTCGACGCCTTTATGGGCATAGCCTAGGCGCTCCTCCAGCCGCACCACGGTCTCGCCATTGGCGGTGAAGCGGAAATGGCCGGGTTCGATGATGCTGGCATGAACCGGGCCGACCGGAATCTGGTGCAGGTTTTCGCCCGTGGCCGGCAGGAAGGCGTAATCCGTGGCCGCGCGTTTCCGTTCGCCCGGCCATTGCCCGTGATCGAGCCAGGGGCGCGTATCTGGCGCGCCGGTGGGCTCAAGGTGATAAAGATCGCGGATCGCGCGTTCGAGCCGGATCGCCGGCGCATGCACCGCGCCCACTGAGGAAAAGCGCCCGGATTTACAGTCGAGGCTCAGTACAGCTAAATCGCCGGCTGTTTCGTCAAGCAACGCCATGTGCACGGCGGATTCCTCTCCCCACAGCCCGAGCAGGGTGAGACGTCCTTGACCCAGCGCTTGCGCGGCGAGAGTCCAGGTCTTGGCATTGACGACCGCGCGCGGCGCCCGGCGATGCGCCGCGACATTCCTGCCCTGTTCGATTAAATCCTGGAGTGCGCTCATGAACGTCCTATTTCAGCAGGCTGGAGACATGCTGGAACCAGATCACCAGCTGCGGCGGCAGATAGATGCCGGCAGCGAGGACCAGCGCCAGATGCGCGAAGAGCGGCACGTAGGACGCCTTGACCGGCGTGCTCGGGCCGCGCGGCTCGCCGAAGGCAAGACCGTTGAGGCGAAGCACCAGCGCACCGAGCGCGATCAGCAATCCGAGCACCAGCACGACGGCAAGCAGCGGCGTGCGGGCAAATGTGGAACTCACCACCAGGAACTCGCTCATGAAGATGCCGAGCGGCGGAAACCCGGCGATGGCGATCACGCCCACAACCAGGCTCCAGCCGAGCCAGGGATGGGTTTCGGTCAAGCCGCCGATCTCGGAGATGCGTTGCGTGCCCTTGACCTGGGAGATGTGGCCGACCGCGAAGAAGATTCCCGATTTGGTCAGACTGTGCATGGTCATGTGCAAGAGGCCGGCGAAATTGGCGAGCGGCCCACCCATGCCGAAAGCGAAGGTGATAATGCCCATGTGCTCGATCGAGGAATAGGCGAAGAGCCGCTTGATATCGCGGCGGCGGTAAAGCATGAACGCGGCGAAGATCAGCGAGACCAGCCCCATCGTCACCATCAGCGGGCCGGGCGCCACCGCCGCCGCGTTGGCGGAAAGCAGCATCTTGAAGCGCAGTACGGCGTAAAGCGCGACGTTCAACAGCAGCCCCGACAGCACCGCGGAAATCGGCGTCGGGCCTTCGGCATGGGCGTCGGGCAGCCAGGCGTGCAGCGGCGCCAATCCCACCTTGGTGCCGTAACCCAGCAGCAGGAATATGAAGGCGACGTTCAACAGCGCCGGATCGAAGCTGGGCGCATGCGCGACCAACTCGGTCCACGCCATGGCGTCGATACCTTCGCCGATCACCGGCTGCGCAGCGACATAGACCAGGATGGTGCCGAACAGCGCCAGCGCGATGCCAACGCTGCCGAGGATGAAATATTTCCAGGCCGCTTCGAGCGCCTCATGGGTGCGGTAGATTCCGACCATTAGCACGGTGGTGAGCGTTGCCATTTCGACCGCGACCCACATCAACCCGATATTGTTCGCCAGCAGCGCCAAATTCAGGGCGAACATCAGGATCTGATACATGGCGTGATAGAAACGCAGATAGACCGGCGTCAGCTTTCCGGTCTCAAGCTCGTGCCCGACATAGCTGGCGCTGAAGACGCTGGTGGTGAACCCGACGAAGGTGGTGAGGATGATGAAGACGATGTTGAGGTCGTCGACCAGCAGATAGCGGCCGGGCGCGGGGTTGTCGCCGAGCAGCAGCGACAAGGAAGCGAGCAAAGTCAGGAACGCCGCCGCGACGTTGAGCCGCGATGTAAGCCGGTAACCCGGGAGACAGGCGAGCAGCGCCGCCGTAACAAGCGGGATCAGAAGCACCGCGTCCATCCGTTCCAGGACAAAGCCGGTCATCGGCGATCTCCCCGGAACTGGTCCATCGCCCCGACATCGACGGTGTCGAAACGCTCGCGGATGCGGAACAGAAAGACGCCGATGACGATGAAGGCGATGAGGATGGAGAACGCGACACTGATCTCGACCACCAGCGGCATGCCCTTGGCGCCGGTCGCGGCCAGCACCAGCCCGTTTTCAAGCGACATGAAGCCGATGATCTGGCTCACGGCGTTGCGCCGCGTCACCATCATCAGCAAGCCCAGCAGCACGACCGCCAGCGCGAAGGCCAGATCCTCGCGCGCGATCGGCGTGGCATTGCCGGTCACGCGTAGCATCACCACCATCGACAGCGCCACCAGCGCCAATCCTGCCAGCATGGTCAGGCCGATGCCGACCACGGTCTCGACCTCGCGGTGGATGCCCAGTTGCTGGACGATCCGCCGCAGCGCGATCGGAATGATAATGGCCTTGAATCCAAGCGCGATCCCCGCCGTCACGTAAAGATGTGGCGCGTCCTGGATATAGGCCTGCCAGGCGACCGACAGCGTCAGCGCCAGCGCATGACCGGCATAGACGTTGATCAGCGCGGTGAGCCGATCCTGATAGAGCAGCATGAAACTCGTCAGCACCAGGCTGCCGGCGAGAAGATGGGCGACGTCGAAGGCGAGATGCCCCATCTAGAAGCTCCCCGAAACGAAACGCAGCAGCATGCCGAGCAAGCCCAGCATCAGCGCCGCGCCCAGGAACTGGGGCACGCGGAAGACGCGCATCTTGGCGATGGCGGTCTCGAATACCGCCAGCAGGATTCCGCCGCCGGCCAGTTTGGCGAGATAGGCCAGCGCACCGGCGAGATACGCGGCGGACGTGCCTTCCGGCGGCGCCAGGCTCCAGGGCAAGAACAGGCAGGCGATGAGCGAGACATAGAGCAGCAGCTTGAGCATGGCAGCGAGCTCGATCAGCGCCAGATACCGCGCCGAATATTCCAGCACCATCGCCTCGTGCACCATGGTGAGTTCGAGATGGGTAGCGGGGTTGTCAACCGGGATGCGCGCATTCTCGGCAATGGCGACGGTAATGAAGGCGATGAGCGCCAGGCCCAGCGACACGCGCAATCCCACCTCCGGCGAATCCATGAATCCGGCGATGGTCGAAAGCTGGGTCGAACCGGCGATCAGCGCCAGCGTGAACACGATCGTGATCATGGCCGGCTCGGCCAGCGAGGCGATCATCACCTCACGGCTCGAGCCGATGCCGCCGAAGCTGGTGCCCACATCCATCCCGGCCAGCGCCAGGAAAAACCGCGCACTGGCCAAAAGCGCGATGACGGCGATGAGATCAGCCGACCAGCTGAACATCAGCCCGGTGGCGAAGGTGGGGACCAGAGAGGCCGCCACCCAGGTAGCGGCGAAGATCAGATAGGGCGCCGCGCGGAACAGCCAGCTGGCGTTTTCCGCCAGCACCGCCTCTTTGCGCAACAGCCGCAGCAGGTCGCGATAAGGCTGAAAAACCGGCGGCCCGCGGCGGCGCAACAGCCGCGCCTTGATCTTGCGCGTCAGCCCGGTCAGCGCCGGCGCCACCAGCAGCACCAGCAGCATCTGGGCCAATTGCACGGCGAGATCGCGGATTATCAGAGCCATATCGCCGCCACCAACAGCAAGAGGATCAGCAGGACGAAGACCAGGCTCAGATAGCTGCGGATGGTCAGGAACTGGAGATGATTGAGTCGCTCCGCCGCGAAGCCCACGGCCAGGGCGATCGGGGCATAGAGAAAATCCCACACCGGATCGCGCAGCTCGACCTGGAGCACGGCCGGCCTTGAATCGCCGGGCGGCGGCATTTCGACCCGTTCGCGCGCATGGAACACGACGGAACCGAACACCAGGCGGATCGGCTGGGCGAAGCTGCTCGCGGTGTATTGCGTGAAAGGGCTCGAATCGGGAAAGCCGCAATCCCAAGCCGGCGCGCGGCGCAAGCGATGCGAGGCCAGGCGATGGATGGCATAGACGGAAAGCAAAGCCGAAAGGGCGATGAAGACGAAGACCAGCATCCCGTCATAGGAGCTGCGGCTCTCGCTTACCGGCACGATGGCGAGCCAAGGCACGGCGGCCTGCGCCGGCATGTGGCCGCCGACCAAGCCTTGTGTCACCGGCGCCAATGCATCGATCACGAAACCGGGCAGGATGCCGGCGAGGAGACACAACGCCGCCAGCAGGAACATGGCAGCGAACGAGAAGGGATCGGTCTCGGTGGCTTTTTCGGCGTGTTTCGAGCGCGGGCGGCCGAGGAAGGTCACGCCGAAAGCTTTGACGAAACACGCGCCGGCCAACGCCGCCGACAATGCCAAGAGCGCGCCCACCACCGGAATTAAAATCTTGAGGCCCCATTGCGGCAAGGCGGGGCTCAGCAAGATCGCCTGGAAGGTGAGCCATTCGGAGACGAAGCCGTTGAGCGG
>DATEZM010000374.1:15000-16733 GCA_035255625.1 Rhizomicrobium sp.
GATAGCGCCAGCCCTGGAACGGCCGGTAGGGCTTCGGCATGGTCGGAACGAGCTTCATCGAATATTCGACGGCGACGCGGCGCTCGCCGTTCGAGCCGACGATCGGCTTGAACCCCTTCAAGCGCTGATGCGCCACCACTTGACGGCGGATCACCCAATAGATCGAGCCGCCGTCGAGCAATTCCTCGACCCGCTTCGGCATGTTGCGCGTGAAGAACACCGACTTGCCGCGCTGCTTGCGCCGCAGCTTTTGCAGCTTGCGCAACTCGATGAGATCGGTCGCGCCGACCGCCATCTTGATCAGGTGCAGCGCCATTACGCGGCCTTCGCCGCCAACGCCTTGGCGCATTTGGACGCCGGCTCGCGGCCGAGCGCCTCGGAGATGGCACGTCCGGCCGCCGCCAGTCGGCCGAGATTGATGCCGCTCTCGATGCCGAGGCCGTCGAGTAGGTAGACGACGTCCTCGCTCGCGACATTGCCCGCGGCACCCGGCGCATAGGGGCAGCCGCCCAAACCGGCGACCGAGCTGTCGACCGTGGCAATTCCAGCCTCGAGCGCCACCAGAATGTTCGCGATCGCCTGGCCATAGGTGTCGTGACAATGAATGGCGAGGCGTTCGGCCGGCACCTTCTCTTTAGCGGCCTCGATCATCGCCAGGATTCGCGCCGGCGTGCCGCTGCCGATGGTGTCGCCGAGCGAGATCTCGTAGCAGCCGAGCGCCCGCAGCCGCGCCGCGATTTCGGCGACCGCGCCGGGCTCGACCGCGCCTTCATAGGGGCAATCGATGACGCAGGAGACATAGCCGCGCACGCGCATGCCCTCGCGCTTGGCGGCCTCGGTCACCGGCGCGAAGCGCTCGATGCTTTCGGCGATGGTGCAGTTGATATTGTAGCGGGAAAAGGTTTCCGACGCGGCGGCGAAGATGGCGATTTCCTCCACCTTGGCGGCGCGCGCCGCCTCGAAGCCCTTCATGTTCGGCACCAGCACCTGATAGGTCACGCCCGGGCGGCGCTTCAGCGCCTTCAGCACTTCGGCGGTATCCGCCATCTGCGGAACCCATTTCGGCGACACGAAGCTGCCGGCCTCGATCGCCGTCACCCCGGCATCGGCGAGCTGTTCGATGAGCGCCACCTTGACCGCGGTCGGCACGGTCTTGCTCTCGTTCTGCAGCCCGTCGCGCGGCCCGACCTCGACCACGCGCACCTTCTTGGGCAGCCGCATCATTTCTTCTCCTTTGCCGCGAGCGGCGCCAGCACCAGCAGCTCCGCCCCGGCCTCGACCGTCTCGCCCACGCCGCCCGCGATGCCGGCGACGATCCCGTCCGCGGGCGCCGAGAGCGCATGCTCCATCTTCATCGCCTCGAGCACCAGCAGGATTTGGCCGCTTCTGACCCGCTCGCCCGGCGCGACGTGCAACGCGCCGATCTTGCCCGACATCGGCGCCACGACCCGCCCTGCCAAAGCCGCCGCCGAAACCCGCGCCTTCGGCACCGCCAGATCGAGCTGGAAAATGCCCTCGGCCAGCGCGATTTGCACGCCGGCGCCGTGCCACGACACGCTGGCATGGAAATGGCGGCGCCCGAGCTCGAAGGCAAGGTCGCCATCGTCGAGCTTCCAGGCGAGCGTCGGAACGCGGCGTTGGCCGAAATCGAGCATCAGGCCCGCGCGTCCGAACCGCAGCACCACGCGACGTTCGCGGCCGCCCTCGACGAAGCGGAATTCCTGCGCGCTGCC
>DATEZM010000375.1:0-11628 GCA_035255625.1 Rhizomicrobium sp.
CAGGTCTTCGCCGTCGATCTGCGCGGCCAGGGCCGCAGCAGCTGGACGCCGGGCCGCTACACACTAGACAATATGGGCAACGACCTGGTGCGGTTCATCGCCACCGTGATCAGGCGCCCGGTGATCGCCAGCGGCTGCTCGTCCGGTGGATTACTGGCTGCCTGGCTGTCTGCCTTTGCGTTGCCCGGCCAGCTGCGCGGCGCTCTCTATGAGGATCCGCCATTTTTTGCGTCGGAGACCAACCCGCTCTATGGGCAGTCGGTCAAGCAGTCGATCGGCGCCGTGTTCCGGCTCAATTCGATCTATCTCGGCGATCAGTGGCAAGTCGGAGATTGGAAGGGTTTGCGCGAAGCGGCCAAGACCGATCCGTCTCCGGTCCTGCGCATGCGTCCGCTTCCCGACGAACCGCCGCAGAACTTGAAGGAGTACGATCCGGAGTGGGGGCGTGCCTTCTGGGAAGGGACGGTGGCGAAGAACTGTCCGCATGAGCGGATGCTGGCACAGGTCAAGGTGCCGGTCCTGTTCACTCATCATTTCCGGTTCGTCGATGACGTGGGGCGGCTGCTGGGTGCGAGCACGGATCTGCAGGCGGCAAAGGCTAGCGAGATCGTTCGCGGGACCGGCGTTTCCTTCGAATACCAGTCGCTGCCGGATGCCGCGCATGCGATGCATTCCGCCGACCCGCCGCGTTTTGCGGACGCGCTAGTGGACTGGGCGCGAAAGCTTCCGGCCTGAACCGTGGAGTCTAAAGCCGCATCAAGTAGCGGTGCATGCCGTCGAGCACGAGCTCGCTTTTCTGGTTGTGCACGGTGGCGCGCATGGCAACGATGCCCGTGGTCTTCTGAGAAACCAGCTCGGCGATTGTCAGCGCCGGATAAAGCGTGTCGCCGGGGAAGACGCCTTTGAGGAATTTCGCGCTGACCTCGATGAAGCCGATCAGCTTCTCGCCGATGACATGCGGGAACAGGCCCGCTCCGGCCGCGGTGAAGCTCAGCACCTGGAGCCCATGCGCCAGCGGTGCGGGGTAGCCGAGCCGCTTGCAGTATTCGATGTCATAATGGATCGGATGGTTGTCCATCGACACGGTCTGGAACGCTGCAAAGTTCTCCATTCCAATCGTGCGCGAGGCGATGGCGTATACCTCGCCGACTTTCAGCTCGTGGAACCCGCGCAACGGCACGACGCGGTGGCCCTGCGGATCGAAGCTCATGCAATTCCTTTCACTTCTCCGGCTTGGAGGCTAGCCTACAGCATGACCCGCGTGGTTCTCATACGGCACGCCATGCCGCAGATGGAGGAAGGCACCCCCTCCGCCGACTGGACGCTCTCGCCCGAAGGCATCGGAGCCGCCACCGCACTCGCCGCGCAACTAAAACGCTTTGCCTTTGCCGGGATCGCCAGCAGCCCCGAACCCAAAGCCGTCGGCACTGCGACGGCGATGGCGCAGGCCCTCAAGCTTCCGGTCGAGATCGACGACGGTCTTGCCGAGACGCAGCGCCGTACTGTCGGCTTCCTGCCGCGCGAGCAGATCGACGCCGGCATCCGGCGGCTGTTCGAGCAGCCTTTCGAGATTGTCTTCGGCGAAGAGTCGGCCGAGACGGCTTACGCGCGCTTCGCGATTGCGATCGAACGACAGGCGAAGAAGAGCACCGGCGACGTTGCTGTCGTCACCCACGGCACGATCCTGTCGATCTATGCGAGCCGCATGGCGCGGTTGGCCGACACTTATGCCTTCTGGAAAAGTCTCAAGCTCCCGGACGCCGTCCTGCTCGACGGCGGCTCACTCACCCGTCTGGCTTAGCTTCGCGACGCGCCCGGCGCGATTTGCTTCGATATCCGCGCGCACTTCATCCAGGCTCCTGACCGCCACGGACTGGAAGCTGTCCAATATCGAAAGCCCGTCGGTGCAGGCCGCCGCGTGTTTGGCGCAGCTATCCTGGACCGATGGCGCCTGGATCAAGGCCGTGATGGTCGACAATGGCGCGCCCGCCGCCACCGTGCCGCCTCCCGGCCGACCGAAGCCCAGATCGGGCTCGCGCGGCATGAGGAACGAGACCAGGCCAATCCAGAAGATCGCACGCAAGATCATGGAAGACACTCCGAACGCACCACTGCGCTTCATGCAGCGATCATGCGCGGGTGCCTTTAGGATGGGCTGAAACGATTTAGTAAAGTTCGAGACAATCTGGTTAATGCACGGCCGAGAGAGAAATGTACATTCCGTGCCTTCGCCAAACCCAACACCGACACTCCTTACGCGAGCGCATGGATTGTGGCGGCCGTTCGTGCTTGCGGATTCGTTAGGCGGCCCCAAATCACGCCATCAGCCTTAAGAATCGGTGAATAAGTTACCGTCACAGGTCTTGCCGATTAACGAACGATGCGCCCAGCCGTTGAAGGTTCGTTAAGCTTGGATCGCCACCATGGAACCGGGTGGTGGTTCTTGAGTCGGCAGATCCTAATGGCCGTTAACGACAGTTTCGCAGGATTTTCCGGCGGCAACGCCGCACTTCGCCGGCTGTTCGTCATCGTGCAGGTTTCGAAGGCCGCGGTCGGCGCCGTTCTGGGGCTCGCATTCGTCTCCTTCGTCGGACGCCCCGACGCTGCGGAAGCAATCGCCATCGCCGGATTGATGGCGCCGGCGATCCTCGCGCTCCTGGCGTTCACGCCGATGCCGCTTGCGGTGCTCGAACAGGCTGCGCTCGCCATCTTCGCAGTGTTGATCGGCTATCTCGCGGCACTGACCGGCGGCGTGCTGTCGCCGCTCGTCGTGTGGTTTGCTCTGGTGCCGGCGGAGGCCGCACTGGCCGGCGGCCGTCCCGCCGTATTGCGCGCCGCGGCCGCCGCCTCAGCAGCACTCGTCGTCGTCGCCCTTATTGGCGCGCTGGGCGCGTTGCCGGTTTCGCGTCTGCCGATTCCCTTGTGGCAGGTCTATGCCGTGTCGGTGCTGGCTGCGGTGATCCAGGCGGCCCTCGTCGCAGCCGCGGCGCAGGACCGTCAGCGCGCCGCCGACGAAGCGGCGGCTGAAGGCGCCGCGATGTACCGCTTCCTCGCCGACAACGCGATGGACCTCATCACGCGGCATTCGTCCGACGGGCGCATCCGCTTCGCCAGCCCTGCGGCGCAGGCGATCCTCGATCTGCCGCCGGAAAATCTCGTCGGCCTGGCGCCCGCCAGCCTGGTGCATCCCGACGATCTCAGGCGCATGCAGTCTGCCTTCATGGAATCGGCTTACTACGCGCGTCCCGCCACCGCCGAGGTGCGCATGAAGCGGCGCGACGGCTCCTATCTTTGGGCTGAGATCCGCTGCCGGCCGGCGCCACCCGCCCATGGCGAGGCCTCCGACATCGTCGCGGTAACACGCGACATCTCGGAGCGAAAGGCGCAGGAGCGCGAACTGATCGAGGCGCGCGACGCGGCGGAAGCGGCGAACCGCGCCAAGTCGAGCTTTCTCGCCAATATGAGCCATGAGCTGCGCACGCCCCTGAATGCCATTATCGGCTTCTCCGAAGTCATGACGCACGAGATGTTCGGACCGGTGGGGAGCGCCAAATATCTCGAATATTCGCGACTGATCCACGAATCCGGCGGGCATCTGCTCGAGCTCATCAATTCGGTGCTCGATATGTCCAAGATCGAGGCCGGCAAGCTTGAACTCTATGAAGAAGTGTTCGATCTCGCGGAGACGGCCGAATCCGCGATCCGTTTCGTCAAGCTGCAGGCCGAACGCGGCGGCGTCGCGCTGCGGCTCGCGATCGGTCCGGGCACCGGCACGATTTTCGCAGACAAGCGGGCGGTGAAGCAGATGCTGATCAACCTGCTCACCAACGCGATCAAGTACACGCCGCGCGGCGGCGATGTTCGCGTCAAGGCGGTGCGCGACGAACGCGGTATCGAGATCGCGGTTTCCGATTCCGGCGTCGGCATCTCGGCCAAGGATCTCGAACGCCTGGGCAAGCCTTTCGAACAGGTCGAGGGCGAGCACGTTCGCGCCAAGGAAGGCACGGGCCTCGGCCTCGCGCTCGTCAAGGCGTTCAGCGCCCTGCATGGCGGCGATGCCGTGCTTGAATCGATGCTCGGCGAGGGCACGACGGTGCGCGTACGTCTTCCTTTCGCCGCGGTCGGCGAAAACGGCGAGCGTGTCGCGGTCAAAGAAGCCAAAATCATTCCGTTCCGCGCGGCTTGATCCGCGCGGTGGTTGGTCCGCGTGACCCGCATTTTCCGTCTATACTGGCGTCATGACGCCACGCCTCAAAGCCGGGATTTTCGTTCGCGCCCTGATCCGCCGCGCCGAGGCCGAAGGCGCGCAGGCTTTCGTCGCCAAGAAGGGCATCGAGGAATCCGGTGCGGTATTCCTGAAAATCAACCGGCTCGACGGCCATGTCCTGGTGCTGAACCAGGCGCGGAGCGGCGAAGGCGATCTCGTCTGGGCCCGCCCGCTCGGCGACTGGTGCGACGAGGAGAAGGCTCGGGTCTATCTCGACAAGCAGATGAAATTCGATCCCGATTTGTGGATCGTCGAGATCGAGGACCGCCAAGGCCGCGCCTTCGTCGACGAACCGGTGGTGTGAGCCGAGGCGCCGTCGCAGGGCGAGAGCCCCGTTCCGCAGGCAGCCGGCAACCGCGGCGTGCTCCGCGTCACTCCATCTTCGCCGTGAAGCTGCCTTCGATCTCGGCCTTCTGGCCCGGAACGCAGAAATGGATCTTGCCCGGCAGGCTCGCGCCTTTGCCATGGCCAAACTCGACGCGGATCGCGGCGATCTCCTGGGTGAAACTGGTGTCGACATTGGCCGTTTCGAGCTGCAGGTCCCAGCCCTGCACCTCCGGCGTTCCCTCGGCGGCCTGCGGCTGGCCATGAATCGAATCCGTCGGCAGCACGCGGAAGGTCCGCCCGTCCGGCTTCTTGGCCGCAGGCACCAGCATGTCGACTGTCGCTTCGTTGAAGATCCCGTCGGTCATGATCGCCAGGGTGTAACGGTCGAACTGAACGCCGTCGATGCCCATGCCGTTGCGGGTGACTGTCAGGTTTGTCTCCTTCGGCACGAAGGGTTTGCCGGCGACCGTGCCCGACACGGGGTGGCCGGCGATCGGTCCCATGCTGCAATCGGTTGCGAAAGCGGGCGTTGTGAGAATGAGCGACAGCAATAGCGTGCGTGCGAACATTGGAATCTCCGATGCTTTCAAATGCCGCCGATCCTAGAGCGCTTGCGGTACGTGCGCCATCAACCTTCCGGATCGCGCAGCAACCAGCCACCGCGCCGCCGCAGGAAGAGGTAGTAATACGCCATCGACAACGCCATCACGACGAAGGTCGCGATCAAGCTGGTGCGGCCGACATCGGCGTCTAGCCAGTTCGTATAAACGACGTAGCCCAGTGTTATCAGACCGATCACCGGATAAAGCGGAAACAGCCCCATCCGGTACGGTGCCTGCGCGGTCGCCCCCGTCCAGCGGCCGGTCAGCGTCGCGATGCACAGCGCGATATAGGTCATGAGGATACCTGCGCCCGTGAGGACCAGCAGCTGGTTCAGGCCGATGAAACACATTGCGATGGCGGACAGGCCCGCGACGAGCGTCGCGGCCCAGGGCGAATGAAAACGCACATGCGTCAGCATGAACAGGCTGTTGATACGCCCATGCCACGCACTGTCGCGACCCGTGCTGTAGAAGAAGCGCCCGTTTTGCAGCACCGTCGCCAGCACGGCGTTCAGGATCGCAAGCGCGATGCTGAGGCTGACGACGATGCTGAAGGTGCGACCGCCGACCGCCGAGACGAAGTCGCTGAAGGGGCTGTCAGAGCTCAGAAGCGCCTTCAAGTCCGGCGCGCCAAGAAGAACCGCGGTAACGGGGATGAACTCCGCCGCGACCGTGACGACCAAAGCCCACAGAATCGTCTTCGCGATCAGGCGCGGCGCTTCGTGCATCTCCTCGGCGAAATAAACGGCCGATCCGTAGCCATTATAGGCAAAGGTCGCGACCGAGGTAGCCAGGCCGATCATCGCAAGCGGCGTCGCATGCATGCCGCCGCCGCTTATCACCACGGGATGAAAGGCGAGTTCCGAAAGCGGCCTCGCGGCATGGAGAAAGCCAAGGGTTGCGAGCGCTGCGAGCGCAAGCAGCTCGAGAAAGAGGAAAAAGCCGGTGACCCACGCATTGGTGCGGATGTGAAGGACGCCCATGATGGTCGTGACCGCAATGATCGCGATCGCGACAGCGATCGGATTGAGCCCCGGCACCACGGCGGCGATATAGGTGCTCGCGCCCAGCGACAGCACCGCCGGCGCGAGCATGTTGCCGACCACCGTCACGCCGAGGATGGCAAAGCCCGCGCCCGGTCCGACCGCGCGCGCGACGATGGAATACTCGCCGCCGGCGATCGGAAACGCGGACGACAGCTCTGCGTAGATGAACGCCACTGGGACGGCAAGAATCGCAGCCAGCAGCATGCTGAGGAAGGCGCCGGAGCCGGCTTGCGAAATGACGCCCGGCACAATGACGAACACCGACGAGGCGGGTGTCACCGAGGACAGCGTGAGCAGCAGCGTGCCGAACACGCGCATGGTGCGCTTCAGCGCGCGCGCCGGCGGCTCTGCCGCGGTTCCCCTAGATTCACCCGACAACTCGCAAGCCTCAGTTGAGCCGCGTCGCCGGTCAGGCAGCGCATTCGCCGCCGATGGCAACGGGAAACCCCCGATTCGACTCTATTCTATCCAATCCGCCGTTACACACCCCAGGGTGCCACGCTCGACGATCGCGCGCGCATGACAATTTGCGCCGCCGCTGCTACGCCGCCGCCATGCGGGCCGTCGCCGAAGTCTTCGCCGTCTTTCTCCGCCTGGGGCTGACCAGTTTCGGCGGTCCGGTGGCGCATCTCTCCTATTTCCGCCGCGAATTCGTCGAGCGGCGGCGCTGGCTCGACGAGCAAGCCTATGCCTCGGTCGTCGCGCTCTGTCAGTTCCTGCCCGGCCCGGCGTCGAGCCAGGTTGGCATGGTGCTCGGCCTGATACGGGCCGGTTTCGCCGGTGCGGTCGCCGCGTTCCTTGCCTTCACCGCGCCGTCGGCCATTCTCATGATCACCTTTGCCTATGCGCTGAGACGGTTGGGCGATGTCGGCCACGCGCCCTGGGTGCACGGGCTCAAGCTCGCCGCGGTCGCGGTGGTGGCGCAAGCGGTGTGGAGCATGGCGCGGAGCCTGGCGCCCGATGTGCCGCGCGCCGGATTCGCAGCTGCCGCCGGCGCCGCAGTGCTGTTCCTGCCTTTCGCCGGCACGCAAGTGGCGGTCATCGCGCTGGCGGGACTTGTCGGTGCGTTGCTGCTGCGTCCCGCCGCCAATGCCGGGCCGCCGCTCGTGCTCGCCGTGCCGCGCGTCGCGAGCTGGCTGTCGCTCGCGCTGTTCTTTGTCCTGCTGGCGGTGCTGCCGCTGGCCGCGCGGCTCGGCCATGGCTTTGCAGTGTTCGATGCTTTCTATCGCACCGGCGCGCTGGTGTTCGGCGGCGGTCATGTCGTGCTGCCGCTGCTTCAGAAGGCGGTCGCCGATCCCGGCTGGGTCGACCGCTCGACCTTCCTCGCCGGTTATGGCGCGGCGCAGGCCGTGCCGGGGCCGCTGTTCTCCTTCGCTGCATTCCTTGGTGCGTCAATGAAGGCGCCGCCCACGGGTATCGCGGGCGCGCTGCTGGCGCTGGGCGCGATCTATCTGCCGTCTTTCCTGCTGGTGTTCGCGGCAGCGCCCTTGTGGAGCGGATCGCAGCGTCATCCGCGCCTGCGCGCTGCCGTCACCGGCGTCAACGCCGCCGTGGTCGGCCTGCTCGCCGCCGCGCTCTACACGCCGGTGTGGACGAGCGCGGTGTTCGCGGTCTCCGACGCGCTGATCGTATTGGTGCTTCTGGTGCTGCTCATCTGGCGCAAGGTGCCGCCCTTCATCATCGTTGCGCTTGGTGTCCTGTTCGCGCTTGTGGTGCAGCGGTGACGCCTGTTCATTCCATCTTCTGCGGAATTGGTGTCCAGGCATTGGCGCGCAACCGTGCCTGCGCCCAGGTCGCATCGGTCAGGACACTGTCGAGCCGCGCCTGTAGATCGTCCGAAATGTTCGGCATAGCAAGTGCTACGCGCGCGCCGCTCGCCCGGTAGATCAAGGACCATTTGCCGGCCTCGACCGGATCCCGCGGCACGCCGATGCCGGCGAGATACATCTCCACCAGGCTCAGCTCGGACTTGGGAATATCGTGGTTCGCCGCGTTCAGGATCAGCAGGGCTGCTTCATGCTTCAGGCTCGCGGCTTGTTGCACATCAGGCGCGGTTTTCGCCGTATCGAGCAGGCAGAGCCCGAGATTGTACTGGGCGAGTTCATAGCCGTCGCCGCGCGCCACCAATGCGCGAAGGATCGGAATCGCCAGGTTGCACCGTCCCGACAGCCGATAGTCTTCGGCACTGCCTTCCGGATCGGGCGGCAGCCGCGACGGCTCCGTCATATGATCGCCGCCGGGATCGATGGAAACATCGGTGCCGCCGTGGCTCGGCATCTGGGCCTGTGCCGGGAAACCCGCACAAACCGCGACCGATAGAATCGCAAGAATTCGTCTCAGGCACATTTCACATCATCCGGGCGCCACGCCGCCATGTAAGTGCACCGTGGCATGTCCGTCCATCCCGGCGGCGGGTGACAGTCCGTCCCGATCCTGCTACGCCCCCGCCGCCATGAGCCCCGCTACACAAGCCGCACGCCGCCGCACCTTTGCGATCATTTCGCATCCCGACGCCGGCAAGACGACGCTGACCGAGCATCTCCTGCTGCTCGGCGGCGCGATCCATGAGGCGGGCCGGGTCAAGGCGCGTGGCGAGGCGCGCCGCGCCAAATCCGACTGGATGAAGATCGAGCAGGAGCGCGGCATCTCGGTGACCTCTGCGGTGATGACTTTCGAGTTCGAGGATGCCGTCTTCAACCTGCTTGACACGCCGGGGCATGAGGATTTTTCGGAAGACACCTATCGCACGCTGACCGCGGCGGATTCCGCGGTCATGGTGATCGACGCCGCCAAGGGCATCGAGGCGCAAACCCGCAAGCTGTTCGAGGTCTGCCGTCTGCGCGACATCCCGATCATGACCTTCGTCAACAAGATGGATCGCGAGGCGCGCGATCCGCTCGAGCTGCTCGACGAGATCGCCGACCAGCTCCAGCTCGAATGCGCGCCCATGGTGTGGCCGGTCGGCATGGGGCTCAATTTCCGCGGTACGATCGATCTCTATACGGAGGAATTCTCGCCGTTTGGCAGCAGCGAGAAGCTCGGCGGCAATGCCGTTGCGGCGCTGCTCAGCATGGAAGAGAAAGACAGGCTCGACGAGGAGGTCGAACTCGCCCGCGCCGGCCTGCCGCGCTTCGACCACGGCACCTACCGCGAAGGTCACCAGACGCCGGTGTTCTTCGGCTCGGCGCTCAAGAATTTCGGCGTGCGCGATCTGCTGAGCGCGCTCGCGAAGAACGCGCCGCCGCCTGGCCCCTCGGCTACCAAGGGGAAGCTTGTCGAACCATCGGACCAGGAAGTCGCCGGCTTCGTCTTCAAGGTCCAGGCCAACATGGACCCCAACCATCGCGACCGCGTCGCGTTCCTGCGTCTGTGCTCGGGCCGCTTCCGGCGCGGCATGAAGCTCATCCAGTCCGGCACGGCCAAGTCGATCGGCGTGCACAATCCGATCCTGTTCTTCGCGCAGGAGCGCGAGACGGTGGACGAGGCATGGCCCGGCGACATCATCGGCATCCCGAACCACGGTGTCTTGCGCGTCGGCGACACGCTGTCGGAATCCGGCGAGGTGGTGTTCACCGGCATCCCGAATTTCGCGCCGGAAATCCTGCGCCGCGTGCGTCTGGGCGATCCGATGAAGCAGAAGCATCTGACGCGGGCACTGGAAAGCCTGGCGGAAGAGGGCGTGACGCAGGTGTTCAAGCCGCAGATCGGCGCCAACTGGATCGTCGGCGTTGTCGGCCCGCTGCAGCTCGACGTGCTCAAGTCGCGGCTCGTTGCCGAATACGGTCTGGACGCGGATCTCGAGCCGGCGCCGTACGAGACCGCGCGCTGGCTGTCAGGTTCCGGCACGGACATGGAGAAATTCGCCGCGTCCAACCGCGGCGGCATGGCCGCCGACCGCGACGGCGCGCCGGTGTTCCTCGCCAAGAACCAATGGGAAGTCGGCTACGTTGCCGACAAGTTTCCGAACATCAAATTCGCCAAAACCCGCGAGCGGCATGACGTGAACGGCTAAGCGGCGCGTTCCTCGGCTGCCGGCTCCAGCCTCGCGCGCCAGAAGGCCATGAGGTGCCTGGCGCCGTTCTGCGGCACCGTGTCGAACACGGTGAGCATCGCGAAATTCTCGTGCACGCTGCGCGCCGGGCCCGCGAGGAGCGCCATGGCCGAGAACGTGGCGCGGTTGATGCCGGTGGCGCGGGCGAGCGCCGCCAGTCCGCGCGCCGACGGATCGTTCAGCATGGCGGCGGCGACGGCGTGCGGCACGGCGGCCAGATGCGCCAGCGTGCCGGCGAAATCTTTCGCGCCGCGTGCCGCGGTCAGAAGCGCATCGGCATCAATGCCGTCGCAGTCGACCGGCGCTTGCACGTCGTTGCGGTGCAGGATCGCGTCCTTCATCGCCTCCGGCGCGAAGAGAAAGAACTCGTTGAGCAGCGACAGCGGGAAGTCATCGCGGTCGCGGAAGCGGGCCGCCAGAACGGCGCAGGAGGCGCCCGCCATCTCGCGCACGATCTTCTCGAGCAGCGCCACGAAGGTGGCGCGCATGGCTTGTGGATATTGTGCCGGCCAGTCGAGCAGCAGATCCGCCACCTCGTCCGCCAGATGGGCACGCTCGCCGGCGCCTTGCGCGGCGAGCTCCAGAAGATGGCTGAGGCGTTCTTTCGGCGTCGGCATCGCGGGTATCCCACGCGCACGCTAGCGCAAAGACGTTAATGGTCTGTTCGCCCTGGAAAACCGCTATTTCAGCGGCCGGATCGTCGCCGCGATGGCATTGAGCAGCCCGATAATCTTGGCGTGGTCGAAGGGCGGCGGTCCGCCTTCATAAGGCTGATGATAGACCAGTGTGTACTGCGCCGCGATGCAGGGCTTCCTCACCGCGATCAGTACGATGTGCTCGATGGTATAGAGGTCGCCGGCCTGCGCCACCGTGCGCACGACGTCCGGCTTGTCGACGGGGGCCTCGGTGAAATAGTCGGGCGGCGGATCGACGAGAAAGGCCCTGGCTTCGCAGCGGTCGGCCGGACGCGCCGCCTCCACCGCGAACACCAGCTGGTCGCTTTGCAGATCGGTGCCCGGCGCGAGATCGCCGGCCGGCCTCAGCGCCACGCCATCGCGCTCGTCGTCCAGATCGCCCTGATGATAACCGTAACCCTTGTCCTGGTATTTTGTGTCGAGCGTCCAGCCATCAGGATAGGAGAACGAGAAATTGCGCTGGGTGTCACTGTAGGTGTGCCAGCCTGCGGTCTGTGCCACGCAAGGCGCGACCGCCATCGTGGCGGCGGCGAGAACGAGCGAGACGATGCGAGCGATCATGCGCTCAACGATGCCTGCGGCGGCATTCGCCGTCATGCAAGATCCGCGCGTCGTCGCGATGCGCTTCGCAGTCGTTCGG
>DATEZM010000376.1:0-2535 GCA_035255625.1 Rhizomicrobium sp.
ACGGGGCGGTAGGCGGACTGTTTCGTGATCTGCATTGCGATCCGCGCGGGAAGAGCGCGGATCGCATGGAAAGCCCGCGCGTTGCATTCCCGTGTACGCTGGGCTCGGTAAAGCTTTTCTTGCTTCCCGCATTTGGAGCCATCCATGCCTCGTCCCTTCGTTCTCGCAGCGAGCCTTCTCGTCGTGATCGGATGCGCCTCTGCCGCCGACCGTCCTGGGCAAAAATTCGATATTCGGCTCAAGGATTTGCCCAAGCCCTTCGCGACGCCGGCCATGTCCAATTCATCGACGGTTATCCCGCGGCCGGAAGGTGTGCTGCCGCAAGTGCCGCCGGGCTTCAAGATCGAGATCTATGCCTCGGGATTCAAGAATCCGCGCTGGCTGGTGGTGGCGCCGAATGGCGATGTCTTTCTGACCGAACCGTCGGCCGGACGCATCGATCTGCTGCGCTCCGATAGCGGCAAGGTCTACACCACCGTCTTCGCCGACGGTTTCAAGCGACCCCACGGCATGGTCATGACGCGGGACGCGCTCTTCGTCAGCGATGACAGGGCGGTGTGGCGGCTCGCCTATACCGAAGGCCAGATCCGGCCGAACGGCACCAAGCGCGTGACGACGGCAGCGGATCTGTCGCCCGGCGGCTATCACTGGACGCGCGATCTGGCGCTCGATTCCAAAGGCACGCTCTATATCGGCGTCGGCAGTTCAAACAATGTCGGCGAAGACGCGCCGGTTCGCGCCACGGTGCAGACCGTTGCGCCTGATGGTTCGCTCAAGCCGTTCGCCACGGGTCTGCGCAATGCCGTCGGACTGCAATTCTATCCGGGTACGGATGATCTCTTCGTGACCGTCAACGAGCGCGACGGCTATGGCGACGAGATGGTACCGGACTATCTCACACATATTCAGCCGGGCGGCTTCTATGGCTGGCCTTATGCCTGGTTGGGTCCGCATCCCGATCCTGACTGGGGCACCAAGCGGCCGGATATGGTGGCCAAGGCAATCGCGCCCGATCTCCTGTTTCATGCACATTCTGCGCCGCTCGGGCTTGTCTTCTACGAGGGCGCGCAGTTTCCGGCCGCGTACAAGGGCGACGCCTTCGTGGCGCTGCACGGTTCGTGGAATTCCGGCGCACCGACGGGCTACAAGGTGGTGCGCGTGCCATTGAAGAACGGCAGGCCAGCCGGCGGCTATGAGAACTTCGTCACCGGCTTCTGGGACGGCGCCTCCAGGCCGGGCGAGCCGGCGCGAGTCTGGGGCCGTCCCGCCGGCCTCGCCGTCGCCAAGGACGGTAGCCTCCTGATCGCCGACGATGCCGGCAAGCTTGTCTGGCGCGTGAGCTATGTGGGGAAGTGAATGAGCCTGGGTTGTGGCCTGCCAGCCGAAGCTGCGCGGGGCTGGTTCGGTCTCCCTACGCTCCTGCGGAGCTTCGGGAGACAGCCTCCGCTGCTGCGCAGCGTAGGCTGGTGGAGCTGAGCGGAATCGAACCGCTGGCCTCCTCATTGCGAACGAGGCGCTCTCCCAACTGAGCTACAGCCCCTGGCCAAGGCCTGGTCCCCGCCCACAGATGGGATGTCGAAGGCGGGGCCGGTATGTAGGAAACGCCCAAACGCACTGTCAAGGACGACCTTGCGGGCCGGGGAACCCTGCCGCTAAGAAGGGCCGCGCCCAGGGGCCGAGACCGCATGACATATCCTCTCGTCAATGCATTCATCATGGTGTTCGACACGGTCCTGAGCCTGTATTTCTGGGTCGTGATCCTGTCCGTGGTGGCGAGCTGGCTGCTGGCCTTCGGCGTGCTCAATCTGCGCAACGACCTTGCCCGGCAACTGGTCCACATCCTCGATGCGCTGACCGATCCCGTGTTCCGGCGCATCCGAAAGGTGATTCCGCCCATCGGCGGCCTCGACCTGTCGCCCCTGATCGTGGTGATCGCGATCCAGATCGTCCAGTATCTGGGCGACAGCTATCTGGGCATGTTGCGGTCCTGGACGCTGAATTGAGCGGCGGAGAAAAGCCATGACCGCCCGGATCATCGACGGCAAGGCATTCGCGGCGACGCTGCGCGCGCGCGTCGAGACGGAGACCACCCGGCTCAAGCGCGAGCACGGACTCGTGCCGGGCCTCGCCACGGTGCTCATCGGCAACGATCCGGCCAGCGAAGTCTATGTCCGCAACAAGGGCAAGACGGCCGAGGCCATCGGGTTTCGCTCGTTCCACTACTCTCTCCCGCAAACCGCCGGCGAAGCCGAAGTGCTGGCGCGCGTGGCGGCGTTGAACGCCGATCCCGCCGTGCATGGCATCCTGGTTCAGATGCCGCTGCCCAAGCAGGTGCGCGAAGCCGCGGTGCTGGAACTGCTCGACCCGCGCAAGGACGTCGACGCGCTCACCGCCACCAATGCCGGCCTTCTCGTCGGCGGACGCGCGACGCTCGTCTCCTGTACGCCCGCCGGCATGATGATGCTGCTCAAGGAATATGTGGGCGACATCGCGGGCCTGGATGCGCTCGTCATCGGCCGCTCGCTGCTGTTCGGC
>DATEZM010000377.1:0-2307 GCA_035255625.1 Rhizomicrobium sp.
AGGACCTCTGACGATGGTCGATCCACCAGTCGATGAACTGGCGCACCAGTGCCAGATCCTGCGCTTGGCGCGCGGCCCAAAGGGGCACGTCCTCGGGGACGGGCGGCGGCGTCGTGATCGGCTCGCCGGCCTCAGGGCTGATCTCGGCCCAGTATTGCCGTGCGACGATATTGTCCGGATCGGCGCGCAACAGATCGTCCAGCTCGCGCGTGAACCGGTCATAACGGGCGAGCGCTTGCGTGGAGGTGTGCTCCTCGACGAAATAAGCAAAATTGTCGCGCATCTGCGCGAAGCGATCGGCGATGTGCTCAGGCAGCGCCTTGGCGCGCGGCTTGAAGAGAAGACGGATCTTCGTGCCGTCCAGCGAAGCCGCCGAGAACCCGCCACCTGCCGCGGCGATGGTGAGATACAGACTCGCATCGGGCCGCAGCAGACGATCGCGGGTGTCGAGGAAGACCGTGCGCGCCTCGCCCGGTTTCACCGAGACCGAAATGTCGAACATGTTGCGCGCCGGCCAGATGGGGTCCTTCACCTGGATGTTGAGCGGCAACAAGCCGCCATGCGTGGGCGCTGCGTTCAGCGGCGGCAACTGGATCTCGATCCCGTCGAGTCCCGCGTCCATATATTGCCAGCCATAGCCGAAATAGCTTTGCGGATGGCCCGGGCGCGTGAAACGCAGATCGCCGGGGATCATCACATGCACGAAGGGCAGTGACGCCGACGCTTGCGGCGTGCGCGGCGTGACCGGTGCGCCATCGGGCAACGCGACGACGGTGGCGCGCTCATCCGCCATGAAGCGGCCGCGCACGAAGGTTCCGAGCTCATCGAGCGCCGGATAGGCCGACGGGTCGGCGCTGCTGCGGATCGTGTAGCGCAGCGCCTGTTCGTCCGGTGCCGTTCCGGCCGACACGTTGTAAGCAGCAACTTCTTGTAGCGGATTTTCCTGCACATTGTTGTCGAAGCGCAGCTTTCCGCCGGTGCGCGATGCGAAGTCATTGAACGTGCGCTCCTGCCCGGTACCGCGCTTCGTCAGCAGTTGTTCCACGCCCTTTGAGGGAATGAATGTGAAGGTGCCGTCGGCGGTGCCCTGCACTTCCAGATGATTCCACGGCTCGTTCGGCAGGCTGAACGTCACCGCCTTGCCGCCGTCGACATAGACGTTCCAGTCGGGCAGCTCGAAATAGTCGTGACGTCCGGGAATGCGCGAACGGTTGTAGACGCCGGGCCAGGTGGTTTCCGGAATGCCGTCATTGGCGCCGACCATGCGCTCGTTGATGTCGCGCGCATCGGTGAACTCGACCTTGCGGATCACCGTCGCCGGCGCCGAGAGATAGGCCGGCGCATCGCCCGGCCGGTTCCAGCCGAAGCGCAGCCACCATTCGGCGCGCCAACGCGGATCGGCTAGATCGCGGACCGGCGCGGCATCGGCATCCACTGCGTCGCCTTTCGCGAGCGTCGCGATACTTGCATCGCCCAGCATGTGATCGAAGATCATCAGACCCGCGACGTCGCCGCCGCGCATGTACTGATACGCCGTTTGCACCTGCATCGGCGAGATCGTGCGCGAGTGCGGCCCGAACTGGTCGAGCGCCGTGTCATAGAGGTCCGCGCCGTCGAACTTGGCCGCGAGCACCCCATTTACATAGAAGCGGATGCCAGTCGTCTCGTCCCAACCGAGCGCGATGTGCAGCCACGCATCGGGCGCCGGGATCGCCGGTATGGTGTACGATACGCGAACCCGCGCGAGCCCCGCATCGGTCACCATCGCGTCGAAGCCGTGGCCGTTATAGTCGATGCGCAGCCACGTCATGTCCCAACTGGTGTGATCGCCATAGCCGACGCGGAAGATCGGAAACGGCGCCTTGCCGAGCGGCTCGCGCGCACGCCAGAAGAAACTCAGCGTGCCGCGCTGCGCATAGATGTTGCCTGGCGCGTGCCACGACACCACGCCGTCATCGGTACCTCAAGGCATTTCGCCGCGAGATGAAAACGGCACTTGATGACGTGAAGATCGTGCCACCCACGCTTATCGTGGATGATGAGGTGAAAGTTGATCTGGGGAATAGAAGCCTCGTCGTCAAAGCGTGGCCCACGTCGCACACCGACAACGACCTGACCGTTTTCGATCCCACGAGTGGGGTGCTGTTTGCCGGCGACCTGTTGTTCGTGCAACACGTCCCGGTCCTCGACGGGAGCGTCCTTGGATGGCTCAAGACAATTGGAGACCTCGCGCGGATTCCTGCGACAAGGGTCGTTCCGGGTCACGGCGGAGTGAGCGATTGGCCAGATGCGCTAGCCGCCGAACGG
>DATEZM010000378.1:0-3397 GCA_035255625.1 Rhizomicrobium sp.
GATCAGCGCGCGGGATGCGGCCTCCCGGATGGCGAGCGGCCCGTCCTCGTCCGGGAACCCCTGGCCGAGATTGATTGCGTCATGCGCGGCGGCGAGCGCCGACATGTGGGTGAAGATCGTGGTGGGCAGCGAGGCGAAGACAGGATTGGGCATGGCGCAAGCTTCGCAGGCTCGTGGCAGACATTTCAAGGACGCTCGACAAATCCCGCACCGCGCCGGATTATCGCCCCGTCTGCCGTCAGCAGAGCGGCAACGTTCGGGAGAAATGCCATGGCCCTCGTCGCCCAGAGCAAGGCACCGCCGTCGAACCAGGCGCTCGAGCGGATCATGGGCGAGATTTCCGCGCTCGGTCTGGAGCACAATCTCATTGAGCTGGAGACGCTCGGCTACACGACGATCAAGGGCGTGCTGTCGCCCGCAACCGTGGAGCGCGCCAAAGAGGCGATCATCCGCAGCACCGAGAAATTCACCGGCAAAACGATCGACACCGCGCGCGAGGACGGCACCAATCTCAACGGGATGACCTACATCCCGTACCTGCTCTACGACGATCCGGTGTTCGAAGAGATCGTGATGGAGGTCAAGCCGCTGGCGCTCGTCACTTATCTGCTGGGCGAGAGCTGTCTTCTGTCGAGCATGGGCTGCCATTTCCGCGTGCCCGGCGGCCTGCCGCTGATGCTGCATTCCGACAACGGCAACGGGACGCCGGCGCCATTCTCGAACACGGCCTTCGTGGCCAATGTGAACTACGCGCTCACGCCCTACAGCAGGGAGGCGGGCTGTCTCGCGATGGTGCCAGGCAGCCACAAGCTGCTGCGCCAGCCGACGCTGGCTGAAAACTTCCGTGCGCAGCGCGGGCCCGGCGAGCCGCTGGAGTGCGCGACCTGGAGCGATCCGCCGAACGTCGTGCCGATGACCATCGCGCCAGGCGACGCGGTGGTGTGGCACGGCAATACCTGGCATGGCGGCTTCAAGCGCGAAGTGCCGGGCGCGCGCATCAACCTCGCAGCCTATTTCTGCCGTCAGTTCGTCCAGACGCAGGAGCAGCACGGCCGCGCCGTGCCGAGGGATCTGCTGGCGCGGCACGCCAATGACGAACGCTTTTCCGTGTTGCTGGGACAGCGTGCGCCCTATGGTTGGCGCGGCGAGGGGCCGGACTACGCCCTGATGGGCAAGAGCCCGCGCGGGCAGTACGACTAGCGCAGAGCCCGAGCCGCCGCCGCCTAATTTTCAGGCACTCTGCTCTGATTGCGTCCTTTGCTGCGGGAATATCCCCCGGCGCTCACACTAACCTGTTGATTTTACTGCACCTAGGGCTGGCACAAACCCTGCTAATTCGTTAACGACGGCTGCAATCTGGTGGCCTGGAGACGCGCATGAAAAAGATCGAAGCGATCATAAAGCCGTTCAAGCTCGACGAAGTGAAAGAGGCGCTCCAGGAAGTCGGTGTCCAGGGCATCACCGTGACCGAGGCCAAGGGCTTCGGCCGGCAGAAGGGCCACACCGAACTCTATCGCGGCGCCGAATATGTCGTGGATTTCCTGCCGAAGGTGAAGATCGAGATCGTGATCGAAGACTCGCGCCTCGAAGCCGCAGTCGAGGCCATCCAGAAGGCTGCGCGCACCGGCCGCATCGGCGACGGCAAGATCTTCGTCCTCAATGTCGAGCAAGCCATCCGCATCCGCACCGGCGAGACCGGCGCGGACGCGATCTGAGAAAACCTGTTGGGTAAGTTCAAAATCTGTAAGGGGAAGACCTGAAAGCCATGGCAAACACACCGGCAAGCATTCTCGCGATGATCAAGGCCAAGGAGGTCAAGTTCGTCGACGTGCGGTTCACCGATCCACGCGGCAAGTGGCAGCACGTCACCTTCGACCTCTCTATGGTCGATGAAGACTTCCTGACCCATGGCACGATGTTCGACGGCTCGTCCATCGCCGGCTGGAAGGCGATCAACGAGTCCGACATGACGCTGGTGCCCGATCTCGACACCGCGGTGATCGATCCGTTCTTCGCGCAGACGACACTGGTGCTGATCTGCGACGTGGTCGAGCCGACCACCGGCCAACGCTATGGCCGCTGCCCGCGCTCCATCGCCAAAGCGGCGGAGAAGTACGTCAACGCCAGCGGCGTCGGCGATACCACCTATTTCGGACCGGAAGCGGAGTTCTTCATCTTCGACGACGTGCGCTTCGAAGTCGGCATGAACAAGGGCTTCTACTACATCGACTCGATGGAAGGCGCCTACAACACCGGCACGGAATACGAACAGGGCAATCTGGGTCACCGTCCCGGCGTCAAGGGTGGCTACTTCCCGGTGCCGCCAGTCGACTCGGCGCAGGACATGCGCGGCGAGATGCTCGCCATCATGGGCGACATGGGCATCCAGCCGGAGAAGCATCACCACGAAGTCGCCACCGCCCAGCATGAGCTTGGCTTCAAGTTCAACACGCTGACGAAGTGCGGCGACTACATGCAGATCTATAAGTACGTCATCCACCAGGTCGCCGCCGCGTACGGCAAGTCGGCGACCTTCATGCCCAAGCCCGTGCTGGGCGACAACGGCTCGGGCATGCATGTGCATCAGTCGATCTGGAAGGGTGGCAAGCCGCTGTTCGCCGGATCGGGCTATGCCGATCTGTCGGACACTTGCCTCTTTTACATTGGCGGCATCATCAAACATGCCAAGGCACTCAATGCCTTCACCAACCCGCTGACCAATTCGTACAAGCGGCTGATCCCGGGATTCGAGGCGCCGGTGCTGCTCGCTTATTCGTCGCGCAACCGCTCGGCGTCGTGCCGCATCCCGTTCGCTGCGTCGCCGAAAGGCAAGCGCGTCGAGGTTCGTTTCCCCGATCCGGGCGCGAACCCCTATCTCGCCTATGCCGCGATGCTGATGGCCGGCCTCGACGGCATCGAGAACAAGATCCATCCCGGCGACCCGATGGACAAGGATCTCTACGCGCTGCCGCCGGAGGAATTGAAAGAGGTGCCGACGGTGTGCGGCTCGCTTCGCGAGGCGCTGGACAATCTCGACAAGGACCGCGGCTTCCTCAAGAAGGGCGGCGTGTTCAGCGACGACTTCATCGACAGCTATATCGAGCTGAAGATGGGCGAGGTGTACGCGTTCGAGCACACCCCGCACCCGGTCGAGTTCAAGATGTACTACTCGGTCTGATTTTTGCGGACTTGGCAGAAGGCGCGGCCGAAGGGTCGCGCCTTTTTTGCTTTACGCCGCGGCGGACTCGCCAGCCCGCTCTTCCGGCTGCTTCGCCGGCAGCACGACATAGGCGCAGCAACCCCTGCCGGGCTCACTTTCGACCCAGGCGCGGCCGCCATGCAGCTCGGCCAGGCCGCGCACGAGAGAAAGGCCGAGGCCGGTGCCGCCCGCCTGGCG
>DATEZM010000379.1:0-16188 GCA_035255625.1 Rhizomicrobium sp.
CGTCCAGCTCGTCGGTACCAACCTGTCGGGCACGTTCAACACGGTCGCGACCAACGTCAAGTAAGCATTCGCGTTTCGCGCGGATGTTTCGTGTGCGGCCGCTCCCGTTGGGACGCGGCCGTTCGCACGTCTTTCGTCCAGAGGTTCGATGACTGAGCTTCTCGTCGTGATCGTGCTTCCCGCTCTGCTTGCGTTGGCGGCCGGCTGGGACATCGCCAGTTTCACCATACCCAATTTTCTCCAGCTCGCTTTGATCGGCGCTTTCTCGGCCTTTGTCATAGCTGCGGGACTGGCGCCGGTCATAATCGGCGGCCATCTGCTGGCCGGGTTCGTCGGGCTGACGGTCGGCTTCACGCTCTTCGCGCTCGGATATATAGGCGGAGGCGACGCCAAGCTGTTCGCCGGCATTGTGCTTTGGCTGGGCTTCGACAGTCTCCTCGACTTCACATTGGTCGCCGCAGTGATGGGTGGCGGATTGAGTCTTCTGATCCTCGCGATGCGCAGTCTGCCTCTTCCGGCGATGCTCGGCAGCCAGCCCTGGATCGCGCGCCTCCATGATGCCAAAGGCGGCATCCCCTATGGCGTCGCGCTTGCCGCCGCCGCCTTTCTCGTTCTTCCGCAGACGGAAATATTCAAAATGGCCGCAACGATCTAGCAGGGCACGACTTTTCTCGCGCCATGTTTCGTTTGCACAGCTTTCCGTTAAGCAAATTCTAAAGGGTTCGTGGTCGGATATGACCCAAAGGAGTGGGGACCATGAACCTGCCACGCATGCTCGTTTTGGGATTGGCCGCCGTCGCGGCCGTCGCGGCGGTGCTTATAGTCCGCAGCCTGATGGGCGGTGGAACGCCGCACGCATCCGCCATGCTGTCGAGGCCCGAGATCGTGACACGTGAAGTGCTTGTCGCGGCAGCGCCGCTACAGCCGGGACAACCTTTGAACGCGACGATGGTGCGCTGGCAGACTTGGCCGAAGCCCAGCGTCGACTCGACCTTCATCACGCATGAAGAGACGCCCAATCTCGATGCCGCGCTGACCGGCACGGTGGTGCGTGCGCCGATGGTCGCCGGCGAGCCGCTCACTTCGGCGAAATTCGTGCACGGCGACTCGGCCGGCTTCATGGCCGCGACTCTGCAGCCGGGGATGCGGGCGGTGTCTATCCCAATCACTACCGAATCCGGTGCCGGCGGTTTCATCCTGCCGAACGACCGCGTCGATCTGCTCATGACCGAGCAAATTTCCGATACGCCGCGCCGCTTTCGCGCACGCGTGGTGCTGACGGATATCCGCGTGCTGGCGATGGACCAGACCTACAAGCAGGACAAGGATCAGAAGGTTGTGCTTGCGAAGACCGCGACGCTTGAACTCAGTTCCGACCAGGCGCGCATCGTGGTGAAGGCGCAGGCCGGCGGCCCGTTGAGCCTCGCATTGCGGGCACTGGGCGATACTTCCAAGCCCACGCCGATGGCGGCCAATCGGAACGACGACGGGCCCGACGGCAGCGGCATTACCGTTATCCGCTTCGGCGTGATTCCAGGTGGCGCAAACGGAAGGAAAGAATAGCGATGCGCAAGATCCTTCTCGCTCTTTCCCTGGCGGCGCTCGGCACGTTCGGTGCCGGTGCCCGCACGCTGCCGCCACCCTCCGAGCCGGGCGCACAGGTCATTTCGATCTCGACCCACGGCGGCCCGGTCAACCGGCGCCTGACGCTCTCGCTCAGCAAGGCCGCAGTCGTACAGCTCGATACCGATGCGCGCGACGTGTTAGTGTCGAGTCCTGACATCGTCGATGCCGTGGTGCGCAACCCGCGCCGCATCTTCCTTCTGGCGCTCAAGACCGGACAGACCAACGCCTTCTTCTTCGACCGCGCCGGTCACCAGATCGCATCCCTCGACATCCGCGTCGAAAAAGACGTGACGGATCTCTCGTCCATGATCCGCATGGACTTGCCGAAGTCCAACATTAGGGTCGCTGCCCTCAACGACAATGTCGTGCTCACGGGGACAGTGGCAAGTGCCCAGGAAGCGGCGCGCGCCCAGGATCTCGCCGCCCGCTTTGCTGGCGATCCGGCAAAGGTCGTGAACATGCTCAAGGTGGCGGCGAGCGAGCAGGTCATGCTGCGCGTCCGGGTCGCGGAGATGCAGCGCAACATCGCCAAGCAGTTCGGCATCAATTTGGCGAGCGCCGCGGTCGTGGCCGGCGTGCCGATGGTGACGTCGTCTGCGCCGGCATTCGCGCTCACCGGGCGTGCCCTGAACGACCTCACGGGCGCGCAGATCGGCCAAGTGTGCAGTGCCACCGCCGGCAGCACCGTGAACAATCCCTTCTCTGCGCTGGCAACAGGCGGTCTCTGCAGCGCCTCGCCAAATAATCTTCAGGGCGCGCTTCAGGCGATGGAACAGGTGGGCCTCGTCCATATGCTGGCCGAGCCGAACCTGACTGCGGTTTCGGGCGAGACCGCAAAATTCCTCGCCGGCGGCGAATTCCCTGTGCCCGCCGGTCGCGACTCGTCAGGCAATATCTCTATCGAATTCAAACAGTTCGGCGTCGGCCTCTCGTTTACCCCAGTGGTGTTGAGTGCCGGGCGTATTTCGCTTCAGGTCTCGACCGAAGTCAGCGAACTCACCGATACCGGCTCGTTCACGCTTCAGGGCACCAATGGCACCAATGGTCTGACCATCCCGGCGCTTGACGTGCGGCGCGCACAGACCACGGTCGAGCTTCCTTCGGGCGGCAGCTTCGCCATCGCCGGGCTGATGCAGCACAATTCCAAGCAGGTGTTGCAGGCGCTGCCCGGCGTCAAGGATCTGCCGATCCTGGGCGCCCTGTTCCGCAGCCGCGATTTCCAGAACGACGAGTCGGAGTTGGTGATCATCATCAGTGCCTATCTCGTCGCGCCCACTGCCATGGCGAACCTTGCCTCGCCGACGGACGGGTTCGTCTCACCGACCGATCCGGAGACCATCCTGATGGGTCGGCTCAATGCGGTGCATGACAAGAAGCCTACCGATGCCGCGAAGCCAAATCCTTCGTCCGGCGTAGGCTTCATCATCCAATAGGAGTTCGGCGATGATGCCCAGTACCAAGGATTTTCTCAAAGCAGCCGCGCTCTTGGCCGTGCTCGCAGCCGGGAGCTGCGCCGCGCCGGTCAACGACTCGACGACGGGTCTGGTCGACGATCCCGACGCCAATCATCCGCTCCTGGTCCAGCCCAGCTATCATACGCTGAGACTGCCGTTCTCGCGCGATGACGCCGGCTTGATGCCTGACGATGCGCAGCACTTCGAGGAATTCGTCGCCGGATACATGCAGCACGGCAACGGGGCGATCTCGATCTCCGCGCCCGTCAGCGCCGACGCCCAGGCAGCGATAGCGTATTTCGGCGAGCGGATGGCAGCGGCTGGCGTCCCGCGCGATCGCATTCTGGTCGGGACGCGCGAGGCGACCGACGGCAAGGTCGAGCTCGGTTATATCGGTTATGATGCGACGCTGGCCTCCTGTGGCGACTGGTCGGCCAATTACGGCGACACTGCAGCCAATCGCGTTTCGCCCAATCTCGGCTGCGCCAGCCAGCACAATCTCGCTGCCCAGATCGCCGATCCGCGCGATCTTGTCGCGCCGGAGCCGACGGGTCCGGGCGATGCTGCACGCCGCGCTACGGTCTACGGCAATTACAAAGACGGCAAGCCCACCGGCGCTACTCTCACGCCCGACCAGTCGGCCGCCGTCGCCGACGTGAACAAGTAGAGGGGCGTCATGGTGAAGCAAGCCCCCGAACCGGAAGAGGCCTTCGGCGCCGCGCCGCACGAGCGGCCGGTGCCGCGCATCTCGATCGCCGCCTTCGTCGAATTCCCCGATACGGGGGCCGCGCTTCAGCGCGCGGGCTCCGATCGCAGGCTCGCGAAAGCGCACCTGAACGTCCAGCTTGGCGGCATCAACGCCGCGATCGAGCATTTTCAGGGTCAGGTCACGCCGAACTTGCTCCTCGTCGAGACCCGCCTCAACGGTCAGGCGGCACTCGAAGAACTCGACCGCCTTGCCGAGGTCTGCGATCCTTCGTCCAAGGTCGTGGTGGTCGGCCGTGTCAACGATGTGGAACTCTATCGCGAATTGATGCGCCGTGGCGCCGCGGAATATCTCGTGGCTCCCTTGAACCCGCTGCATCTGATCGAGGTGATCTCCGGGCTCTACAGCGATCCCGAGGCCGCACCGATCGGCCGTGTCATAAGCTTCGTCGGCGCGCGCGGTGGCGTGGGGTCGTCGGCGCTCTCGCACAATGTCGGCTGGTGCATCGCCGAGGAACTCGCAATCAACACCACCATCATCGATTTTGATCTGCCCTTCGGCACCACCGGTCTCGACTTCAACGACGAACCGAGCCAGGGGGTTGCGGACGCGCTGTCCGCGCCGGAGCGGCTCGACGACGTGCTGCTCGACCGCCTTCTGGTCAAACGCGGCGATCATCTCTCGATTTTCTCTACCGCCGCCGCAATCGACCGCGAGTACGAGGCTGCGGCCGATGCTTATGAATCGGTGCTTGACGCGGTGCGTCAGTCGACGCCTTGCGTCATCGTGGATGTGCCGCATTTGTGGACGCCCTGGGTCAAGGCAACGCTGATCGGCTCCGACGACATTGTTCTGGTCGCAACCCCCGACCTTGCTTCGCTGCGCAATGCCAAGAACATTGTGGAGTGCCTGCGCCAGAGTCGGCCTAACGACACCCCGCCCAGACTGGTGATAAACCAGGTCGGCGTTGCCAAGCGTCCGGAAATTCCAGTCAAGGACTTCGCCGAGACCGTCGGCATCGAGCCGGCGTTCGTCATGCCGTTTGACCCGCATCTGTTCGGCCAGGCTGCCAACAACGGCCAGATGCTGAACGAATTGGCGCCGAAATCGCCGGTCGCCGCCGGCATTCGCCGCCTCGCAGAACTTGCCACCGGCCGCGTGCCGCAGCCGGTGCAGAGGGCCTCACCACTCCTGTCGATCTTCTCGGGAAAGAAGAGAGCATAGTCCATGTTCGGCAAGCGTAACGCCTCGACGGACGCCGTAGCGCGGCCTGCACCGCCCGCGGCGCCGCCACCGCTTGCGACCGGCGCGCCGCCCAAGGCCGAGGCCTCGCAGGCGCCGCAGCGCAGCGCGCCGCTCCTTGTCACGCCGTCGCCAAAGCAGAACGCGCGGGTGGCAGTCGACACCCGCTCCGACGACTACTACCAGATCAAATCGACCATCTTCTCGGCCCTGATCGATACGATCGATCTCGCGCAATTGGCGCAGCTCGACCCCGATTCGGCGCGTGAGGAAATCCGCGACATCGTCAACGAGATCATCTCGATCAAGAATGTCGTGATGTCGATCGCCGAGCAGGAACACCTGCTGCAGGACATCTGCAACGACGTGCTCGGCTACGGCCCTCTCGAGCCGCTGCTCGCGCGCGACGATATCGCCGACATCATGGTCAATGGCGCCAATCGCGTCTTCATTGAGGTCGCCGGCAAGGTGCAGCTCACCAACATCCGCTTCCGCGACAATGCGCAGCTGATGAACATCTGCCAGCGTATCGTCAGCCAGGTCGGCCGCCGCGTCGATGAAAGCTCGCCGATATGCGACGCGCGCCTTTTGGACGGCTCCCGCGTCAACGTGATCGCGCCGCCGCTCGCGCTCGACGGGCCAACGCTGACGATCCGAAAATTCAAGAAGGACAAGCTCACCCTCGACGACCTGGTCAAGTTCGGCTCGATCAGCGCGGCCGGCGCGCGCGTGCTCGCGGTGATCGGACGCTGCCGTTGCAACGTGCTGATCTCAGGCGGCACGGGTTCGGGCAAGACCACGCTTCTGAATTGCATGACCGCTTATATCGACGCCGACGAACGCGTCATCACCTGCGAAGACGCGGCCGAATTGCAATTGCAGCAACCACACGTCGTGCGCCTGGAAACCCGCCCGCCGAACCTCGAAGGCCAGGGCACGATTTCGATGCGAGATCTCGTGCGCAACTGTCTGCGCATGCGTCCCGAGCGCATCATCGTGGGCGAAGTGCGCGGACCTGAAGCGTTCGATCTGCTGCAGGCGATGAACACCGGCCATGACGGATCGATGGGCACGCTGCACGCCAACTCGCCGCGCGAGGCAATGTCGCGATTGGAATCGATGATTACCATGGGCGGCTTCCAGCTTCCCACCAAGACCATCCGCGAAATGATTGTCGGCTCGATCGACGTGATCCTCCAAGCCGAGCGCCTTCGCGACGGCTCGCGCCGCATTACAAAGGTGACGGAAGTCGTTGGCACCGAGGGCGAGGTCGTCATCACGCAGGATTTGATGAACTACGAGATATCCGGCGAGGACGAGACCGGCCGGCTCAAAGGCAAGCACATCGGCACCGGCATCGTGCGGCCGAGCTTCTGGGAGCGCGCCCGCTACTACAATCTCGAGCGCGAACTGGCCGAGGCGCTCGACGCGCTTCAACAGTGAGGCGCTGATGCTAGTTGTCTTTGCTTTCCTGTTCTTGGCGCTGGCTCTGGGCGGCGGCTATTACGCCTTCGCCTCCGGCGACGGCCGCACCGCGCGCGTCAGCGCGATCGCCAAGCCGCAGGTCGGGAGCCGCGGCCCCAAGGCGCCAGACACCGCGGCGCTCAAGCGCAAAAACGTCCAGGCGTTGCTCAAGGAGATCGAAAACAAGCAAGCCGAGCGCAAGGTCAAGGTGACGCTGATCCGGCGTCTGGAACAGGCCGGCCTCGCCAATGTATCGGTCCGCACGTACTGGATCGCTTCCGGAGGCTTCGCGCTGACGGCAACGCTGTTTTGCCTGCTTTCGGGCCAAAATCTCGTCGTCAGCGTGCTAGTCTGCTTTGCCGCATTGCTCGGCGTGCCGCGCTGGGTGTTGGGATTCCTCAAGGCGCGCCGCGAGAAGGCATTCACCAACGAATTCGCCAACGCCATCGACGTCATCGTACGCAGCGTCAAATCGGGCCTTCCGACGAATGAGGCGTTGAGGATCGTGGCGCGCGAAGTACCCGATCCTTGCGGCAATGAATTCAACCGGCTGTGCGAAGGTCTGAAGGTGGGCGTGACGCTCGAGCAGGGCGTGAAGAAAATGTACGAGAGCATGCCGACGCCGGAAGTGAGCTTCTTCGGGATCGTCATGACCATCCAGCAGAAATCGGGTGGCAATCTGTCGGAGGCGCTGGGCAATCTCTCTTCGGTGCTGCGCGACAGAAAACGCCTGGTTGGCAAGATTAGGGCGATGTCGTCGGAAGCGAAAGCCTCCGCCGCGATCATCGGCTCGCTGCCGCCGGGCGTCATGGGCATCGTCTATCTGACGACGCCGGACTACATGAAGCTGCTGTTCACCGAGCGCATGGGCAATCTGATGCTGCTCGGCTGCGGCATCTGGATGGCCACCGGCATCGGCGTGATGCGCAAGATGATCAACTTCAAGAGCTGAGGCGGCCGTGCTGAACGTCGGCATCTTAGAAATTCTGTTCGACAAGACCTTCCTCGCCACGCTCGGGGCGGCGCTGTTCGCCTTCGCGACCGTCGTGACGCTCGGTCTTCCGCTCGCCAGCCGCGATGGCCTCGGCCAGCGCCTCAAAGCCGTCGCGCAACGACGCGAGGAATTGCGCGCCGCACATCTGGCGGCGCTGAACGCCAAGCGCGGTGCGTTGCGCAACGCACCGATCGGCTACATGAAATCCACGCTCGACCGGTTCAGGCTCGGCAATCTGCTCGAATCGGAAGACACGCGCGTGAAGCTCGCGCAAGCGGGTTATCGCGGCCAGAGCCCAGTCGTGACCTTCATGTTCTTCCGCTTTGTCATGCCGTTTGCGGTGTTTGGGCTGTCGATTGTCTATCTTTTCTTCGTCGGCCATTTCAGCTGGACTCCGACGATGAAGATCACCGTCTCGCTCGCCACGGCGCTGCTCGGCTTCTATTTTCCGGACCTATTCCTCAACAACAAGATCGCCCGGCGCCAGAAATCGATAATGCGCGCATTTCCCGACGCGCTCGACCTTCTGTTGATCTGTGTCGAGTCCGGCATGTCGGTGGAGGCCGCTTTCCAGCGCGTCGCCACGGAAATCGGCGTGCAGTCGAGCGAGCTCGCCGAGGAGTTCGGCCTCACCACCGCCGAACTCTCCTATCTGCCGGACCGCCGCCAGGCGTTCGAGAATCTGGCGCAGCGCTGTGGCCATTCCGGCGTCAAGTCGGTGGCGACCGCTCTCAATCAGGCAGAGAAGTACGGCACGCCGATGGGCCAGGCGCTGCGCATCGCCGCGCAGGAGAATCGCGAATGGCGCATGTCGGAGGCGGAGAAGAAGGCCGCTTCCCTGCCGGCGAAGCTGACGGTGCCGATGATCGTGTTCTTCCTGCCTTGTCTGTTCGTTGTGATCCTTGGCCCCGCGATCATGAAGATCATGCACATGATGAGCCACTAGTCATCATCCTCTCCGATCTGTGCGAGAGGACAGCTACTTGATGTTTTTCATGGTCATCGAATGCTTCCGGGACGGCCGTGCGCGGCCCGTCTATCGCTTTCGCGACCATGGCCGCCTGACGAGGGAGGGCATCGTCTATTCCGACAGCTGGGTGGGTGCAGATCTGTGTTGCGCCGCTTCCAGGTGATGGGATGCGCGAACGGGGAGCTGCTACGCAGTGGACGCAGGCCCGGGAAGATATCGTCGATTCAGAGATCGTGCCCGTCGTCGCGCCGGACGAGGCGCGCGCCACAGTCGGAACGCTGCTGTAGGCCTTACGACTTGCCCGCGTCGGCCGTCATGCGGAGCGCCGGAATCTGGTCGGCGGGTTTGAGTTTCTTTGCCGTGGGCCTAGTCGCTGTGGCGGCGACGCGCGGCGCCGGCTTCGCCGTCTTGGCGGCCTTTACAGTCTTCGTCGGCTTGCTCGTGTGCTTGGCGACTGGTCCAGCGAGCGGATCGAAGGGCACGTCCTGCATGACGACTTGTGAATTGCCATGCATCAGCGGCTTGGGCTCGCCGCCCACCACGACGGGCGCCATTGCGGTGCGCGTCACAGGCTTGCGCGGCGCGGTCACGGCGGCAACAGCAGTCGGCGGTGCCGCTTGCATGACGGCCGCAGGCGCGACAGGAGAATTGCGGTCCAGCAGCGCGAGATTGCTCGCGATCCTGGGATCGGTCGAGCCGCTGGCCTGGGCCCGGAGCAGAAGGGTGCGTGCGCCCGCCGGATCGCCGGCCAGCATGCGCGACATCGCGTAGTTGTTCAGCACCGCCGGTTCGTTCGGCTTCAGCGCGAGAGCCTGATCGTAGGCTAACTTGGCATCGTTCGATTGGGACTGTTGGTCGAGAGCGACACCGAGAGCCGAGTACAGAGACCAGTCGTTGGGCTGTAACTCGATCGCGCGGCGCAGGAACTGCACGGCGTCAGCGCTGGCCTTCTCCTGCACCAGCAGCTTGCCGTATTCGCCGACGACACGCGGATCGTCTGGGTAGACCAGCATAAGTTGGCTCATGATCCGTGTCGCACCCATCACGTCGCCGCTGCCGCGCAGAAGCTGTGCTTGATGCACGTTGGAGTCGATGTCGGGCGCCATCGGCGAGGTGTCGGCCACGGGAACGGGCTTGACCCCGACGGCATTGGCGCTGTCGTCGCCAAACATGCTGCAGCCGCCGAGTGCCGAGGCACCGAGCGCCAGAGCCGCAATCTGAACCGCCAGACGATACATCGCAGAAGCCCTCTTTGCTGGAGATGCCAGTCCGACCTCAGAATGACCGATCGCGGGTCAACAAACCCTTAAGTATATTGCGGCATAACGAGACAAAGGCCCGCGGCGCTGGGCGAAGGCGTCTCTCGCCGCGCCGGGTCGTCGTTTGCCGCACGCGCGTCCAATTCCTGACGCAAAAGACGAGTTGGATGCGCGCCATGAGACTGCGCCGGATCCTGGGTCTTGCTGCCGCTGGCGTCGCTGTCCTCGGTGGCGCTCTGCCGTTAGCCGTCGGGTTCGGCTCGGCGCAGTCGCAGCGCATCTCGTTTCAGATCCTGACTGGCTCGACGGGGGGACCTATTTTCCCGTCGGCCAGTTGATCGCAGGTCTTCTTAGCCATCCGGCCGGTGTCGACCGTTGCGAGGCTGCACCTGTGTGCGGCCCGCCGGGTCTGATTATCAGCGCGCGGACTTCCGACGGCGCGGTGGCGAACGTTCTGGATGTGAATTCCGGCAGTGCCGAGTCCGGTCTTGCCCAGGCCGACGTCATCGCCGAAGCCGTGCGCGGCGATGGCGCCTTTTCCAAGGCTGGGCGGCAGCAGCAGATCCGCGTCATCGCCGATCTGTTTCCGGAAGATGTGCATCTGCTTGTCGCAACCAAGACGAATATCCGAAGCGTCGCCGATCTTCGGGCCAAACGCGTTTCGCTCGGCGCGCTACGCTCGGGCACCAGCGTGACGGTGCGCGCCATTCTCGCAGCCTACGGGCTCTCCGAATCGCGGATGGAGGCGCGGCACGATACGTCCGATGTCGACGCCCAGCTTCTGCAGCAGGGTCGACTCGACGCCTTCTTTTTCGTCGGTGGGCGCCCGGTCAGCCTGATCGACGATCTCGTCTCGCATGGCGTGGCGCGTCTGGTGCCGATCGACGGAAGGGGCCGCGATAAGCTGGTGAAGACGGTGTCTTCTCTGGCGTCCGACGTGATTCCCGCAGGAACCTACCGCAACACTCCCGCAGTCCAGACTGTTCGCGTCAATGCTCTCTGGATCGTGAACGCGCATGAGCCAGACGATATCGTCTATGGTATCACCCGCGGACTGTTCGATGCCGGCAATCGCGCGGCACTGATCAACGGCGTGCCGTCGGCGGCCCTGATCCGTCCCGATAGCGCGACGCTGGATTTGCCTGCGCCGCTGCATTCCGGCGCTGCGCGCTTCTATCGCGAAACCGGGCATCTGCCGAAGGCGACCGGCGCGAAGCGTTAGGCCAACCTCGCGTCCACTTCCTTCTGCGCCGCAGCGCCCCAGTCGCGCATTGCCGGCAGGGTCATCGTCCGTTCCATATAGCTCTTCACCGGCGCTGGCACCTCGACGCCATAGGTGACGAAGCGCGACACCACCGGCGCATACATGGAATCGGCAATGGAAAACCCACCGAACAGGAAGCCGCCATCCTTGCTGAACCGCGCGAGTGCCGAGGACCAGGCATCCAAGATGCGCGCGATCTGCACCCTGGTCTCGTCGCGCAATTCGGGCAGCGGCCGGCGACGCGCGAAATCCATCGTCAGTTGGTCGCGCACATCGGGAAATCCTGAGTGCATTTCCGCCGCATAGGATCGCGCTTCTGCCCTCACCAGTGGATCCGCAGGCCACAATCGTGCCTCCGGATGCCGCTCCGCCAATGTTTCGCAGATCGCCAAGCTGTCCCACACGATGGCGTTTCGGCCATCTTCTTCCTCGATCTTGAGGATCGGCACGCGTCCGGCTTTGGAATGTTTCCTGATCTCGTCGCCGGTCAGCGCCTCGCGTCGCAGCGGTATCACAACTTCCTCGAAAGCCGCCCCCGTCGCACGCAGCGCCACATAGGGCCTGAGGCTCCAGCTCGACCAATCCTTGGTGCCAACGATCAGCGTGTAGCGCGCAGCCATCGCGTCCTCCTCGGTTTGCGTCGACTATGATTGATCCGCCGGGCTGACGGCAGCACTCATCGCAGCAGGCCTGACCTGCTGGCTGCGCATCGCGTGGCGTTGCGTCGGTGGCCGCGCCGTCCTATCCATCGGGCCCCGCCGGAGAACCGTCCGATGCATTCCAGTCTCGTTAAGCCCGTGCGCAATGCCGTTCCGCTGCATGCCGCGACCAGGTCAGGCCTGAAACGCCTGCTCGCGCGCCTTCCCAAGCGCGAAGGCGCCATCCTTAAGAGCACTGGTTTCGCAGCAGGCGACGGCGAACTCCGTTTGATCCCGAACGCCGCCGGAACGATCGGCAGCGCGGTGCTCGGCCTCGGCAAGGGCACCGACACTCTCGCCCTCGCAGTGTTCTCTGAGCGGCTTCCCGCCGGCACCTATCGCTTTGCTGACGTGCCAGAGGGATTTGCGGACGCCCGTGGTACACTCGCCTGGGTGCTCGGCACCTATCAATTCTCCCGCTACAAGAAGGCCAGGACGTCGGGCGCCAAGCTCGTCTTGCCCAAGAATGTCGATGGCGAGGAGATTTCGCGTATCGCCCAGGCCGTGTTCCTTGGCCGCGATCTCATCAACACCCCACCCAACGACATGGGGCCGGAAGAGTTGGCGGGCGCTGCACATGATCTTGCGAAAAGGCATGGCGCGAAATTCTCCGTCGTCGCGGGCGACGCGTTGCTGAAAGAGAATTATCCGTTGATCCACGCCGTCGGCAAAGGCTCGGACCGTGCACCCAGACTCGCAAGCTTCACCTGGGGTCGGCCAAGTGCGCCGAAGGTCACGCTGGTTGGCAAGGGCGTGTGCTTCGACACCGGTGGTTACGATCTCAAGCCGGCGTCGAGCATGGCATCGATGAAGAAGGATATGGGCGGCGCCGCCACCGTGCTTGCGATCGCCGACATGGTGATGGGTGCCAAGCTCGATATCCGCCTGCGCGTATTTGTGCCCGCGGTCGAGAACTCGGTATCCGGCGCCGCCTATCGACCGAGCGACGTGTTCCCGTCGCGCAAGGGTCTCACGGTCGAGATTGGTAACACCGATGCCGAAGGTCGACTGGTGCTCGCCGACGCGCTGACTGAAGCTGATGCCGATGCGCCCGACCTTCTCATCGACATCGCAACTCTGACTGGCGCCGCGCGCACCGCGACCGGCTTCGAGCTGCCGCCTTTCTTCACCGATGACGAGATACTCGCGGCCGATCTCGCGAGACACGCCGCCGCCACCGGCGATCCGATGTGGCGTATGCCGCTGTGGCGCGGGTACGAATCTGCGCTCGACTCTTCGGTCGCCGATCTCACCAACAATCCGAACTACGGCTACGCTGGCGCCATCACGGCGGCCCTGTTCCTCAACCGCTTCGTCGAGAAAGCGAAGAGTTGGGTGCATCTCGACATCGCCGCATGGGTCGACCGGCCCAAGCCCGGTCGGCGCGCCGGCGCAGAACCGACCACGGCGCGCGCGATCTATGCGCTGCTGAAGGAGCGCTACAGCCGAAAGGCGGATGCTTGAGCGATCCGAGGCTCACACCGGCGCGGCCTGACCTCGCCGCCGCCAATCTTAAGGGCACCGTACAGGCCACGGCTTTCGTGGACGGCAAACCCATGACCATCGCACGTGGCCGCACTGCACTTCGCCACGCGCCGGAACACGAGGCGTTGCAGGACGACGAATTGCTGTTCGGCGAAGTGTTCACTGTCTACGACTCGAAAGGTGGTTGGGCCTGGGGTCAGTCGGCGGTCGACGGCTATGTCGGCTATGTCCACACCATCGTCTGCGGCGACCCGATCGAACCGACCCATCGTGTTGTCGCGCTTGTCACGCCGCTGCTGACGGGTCCGGACATAAAGCGCGCCACGCGCGATCTCCTGCCGTTGAATGCGCAGGTGAAAGTGCTGGAGCGCGCCAACGGCTTCGCTCGCATCGCGCCCGACGGTTATGTGTTCAGCGGTCATCTCGCGCCGCTCGACGTCGTGGCAGGCGATTGGGTCGCGACGGCGGAGCGGTTCGTCGGCACGGCCTATGTCTGGGGCGGCAAGACCCATGCAGGGATCGACTGTTCGGGCCTCGTGCAGACCGCGCTCGCCAGCGCCGGCATCGCGTCGCCCCGCGACACCGACTTGCAGGAAAAAGCGCTTGGTCAGATTGTTCCGTTCCAGGATCGAAGGCGCGGCGATCTTGTCTTCTGGAGCGGTCATGTCGGCATCCTGCTCGACGAAGCGCGTCTGCTGCACGCCAATTCCTTTCGCATGCAGGTCGACGTCGAGCCGCTCGACGACGTCATCGTGCGCATGACCTCTGTCGCCGGTCCGGTGACGACGGTGAAGCGACTCTAGCTAGGCAAGACCGCGCGCCGGCCTTACGCTGTGGCAAAACCAGCGGGGAAACCATGGCACGCTCGACCGATTATATCGGCGCCACCGGCATCGGCGTCAGCGACCTGAAGCGCTCGGCCGACTTCTACAAGCATGCGCTCGGCATGACGCAAACCATGACATTTAAGCTCGATTACATGGACGAGATCGTGCTCGCCCATGAGGGCCACAACGCCATCGTGCTGATGCATTGGACTGACGGCTCTGCGCGCAACTACAAGGACGTGCCAGTCAAGCTGGTATTCTATGTCGGCGATCCTAAGGCAGTCGCGGCACGGATCAGGGCGATGGGGTGCGAGATCACCCGCGAACCGGCACCGATCGAGACATTGAATGGCGCGGTGGTCGGGCTTGCGAAGGATCCGGACGGCTATGTCGTGGAGTTGCTCCAGGCGCCGGCGCCGAAGGCCGCGTAATCGGCAGGCGCTCTAGTAGCCGCGGTTTATGTCGACGACATTCTTCGGCGCCTCGCCGCGCTCGATCGCGGCGATGCCCGCGACGATCGAACGTGTGGCCGCCAGCGGCGAGGTGATCGCCGCGATATGTGGCGTCGCGATGATCTTCGGATGCTTCCAGATCGGGCTCGTCGCCGGTAGCGGTTCTATCTCGAACACGTCGAGCGTCGCGCCGGACAAATGTCCGCTGTCGAGCACCGCGATCAGGTCGGGCTCGTTCACATGCCCACCGCGCGCGATGTTGATGACGTAGCCGCCCTTGGGCAGTTTCGCGAAGGTCTTCGCATTCAGGATGTGCCGCGTGTCGGGTGTTAGCGGCAACACGCAGATCAGGAAATCGCACTGGGCGAGGAATCCATCGAGCTCGCCGGTGCCGGAAAAGCTCTTCACGCCATCGACCGTTTTGCGCGTGCGGCTCCAACCCGAGACGGCAAAGCCAAGATCGCGCAGCTTCTCGGCACAGATCGTGCCGATCTCGCCGATGCCCAGGATGCCGACTCGCGTATCTCTGGTCGCGCGCGGCAGCATGCGCTGCCGCCATTTCCCTTCCGCCTGTGCCGCGGTGAAGAACGACACCGTGCGGTGCTGCATCAGCACGTGAAGCACGGCGAATTGCGCCATCTCGCCCGACAGCGATTCATCAACAAAGCGAATCAGCGGAACGTATTTGGGAAAGTCGGGATCGATCAGGAAACCATCGACACCGGCACCGAGCGAAAACACTGCTTTGAGATTGGGAAGCGTCTTCAGAAGGCCCGGCGGCGGGCGGAAACTCACCGCGTAGGAAATCTCGGCGGGGTCATAGGCGTCTGCGCCATGAGTGAAGACCGTCATCCCGCCGACCGCGAGTGGCTGTTGCCATACGCCGCCCCAGCCGGGCGGCACAAGCAGGAGGATCGATCCAGTCATGGCCGCACGCTCACGCGTTTGAGGGCGCGGCGCAACCCTATAAGAGCTACGGCTTCTTCGGCGTCGTCGCTGCGGGAGCAGCGGGCTTGTCGGCGGGAGGCGCCGCGGCCGGCTTGGCCGGCGCAGGGGCCGGAATAGCCGGCGGACTATCGTTCTGCGTGCGCAGGAAGGCGATCAGATTGACTCGGTCGTCGGGACTCCTGAGGCCTGCGAAGGTCATCTTGGTGCCTGGCACATAGCTCTGCGGCGACTTGATGAACTTGAACAGGTTGTCATAGCTCCATGCATCGTGGCTCGCGCTCATCGCGGTCGAATAGGAGAAGCCCGGGTTGGTGGCGCGCGGGCGCATCACGACGCCATAAAGCTCGGGACCGATCTTGTTCGGGCCGCCCTTTGAGATGTCGTGGCATTGCTCGCACCGCGCGGAGATCGCCTTGCCGCCGGCAACGTCGGCCTTGGGCAGCACGGTGCCCCAATCCGGAATCGCCTCTTCGACGGGCGCTGCGGCCTCACCGCCCCCTGCTGCGGCCACGTTCACGCCCTCGACGTGATAAGCCTCCTTGGTCGGCATTTCCGGCTCGAAAATTGCCTCGGTCGCAAAGGTGATGACGAGGATGAAGATCAGCGTGCCCAGGATCGCGCCGGCGATCTTGTTCCACTCCCAGGAATCCATAAGGTCACCGCTCGCCGCTCGAATGCCGGGCGACATTACCCATGCGCCGGGAACCGTCATTGCGGCGAAGCGTCGCAGAATTCAAGGGAATTCAAGGGTTTCGATGAGTCCGATTGTCCTGATCCCCGCCCGTATGGCGTCCGCGCG
>DATEZM010000380.1:0-3199 GCA_035255625.1 Rhizomicrobium sp.
AATTCCGGCTTCATCGCGTGCGCGAACAGCCTGTGCAGCAACGGCCGACTTTCGTCGGGCGATTTGCCGTCGAAGCGGATCGTGAAGCCGGGATTGACGTAGAGCGATTTGCGCCCCGACAGTGGGTGGGTGATCACCACCGGATGCACCGCTTTGCCCACGGCCTCGTCGTTGGCGAATTGCGACCTCTCCGGATTGTCGTAATAGGCCTTCGCGCCGAAGACGTGCGCGTTGGAGTGCACTGCCTTCAGTCCGGCGATCTCGGCCTTGGTCTCGTCGTCGAGCGCTTCATACGCGGCATGCATGTCGGCGAACAACGTGTCGCCGCCGGCGGGCGGCAGGACGCGCGCCACCAGGATCGAGCCCATCGCCGGAATTGCATCGTAGGAATGATCGGTGTGCCAGCCGCCGCCGATATTGGTCTTCTGCTCGCGCTCCTTCTTCACCTCTGCGATCTCGCGATAGCCCTCGATGTGCGGAAAGAATTTGTTGATGTCGATCTCGCCCCAGCGCCGCGCGAAGGCGATGTGCTCGTCCTCGGACAGCTTCTGGTCGCGGAAGAACAGCACGCCATGCGCGGCATAAGCCTGGCGCAGTGCCGCCATCTCGGGCTCGCCGAGCCGGTTAAGGTCGATACCCAACACCTCTGCGCCGCAGCCGCCTTCGTGTTTGCGAACTTCAATGCCGCCCATGACGTCCTCCGGAATTTTCCCGGCGGGAACACTAGCGCCGCCAGCACGGAACGAAAATGCCTTCGCGTGCGTCAGGCGTTCAACCGCGTGTAGCGTTCCAGCGCGGCGGCACGGGCGGCGAAGGAGATGGTGCGGCCGACCAACACCACGACCACCGCTGCCCCGATCATGCCGGCCGAAAGAATCCCAAACCCCGCGTTGAAGCTTCCCGTGTGCTGCTTCAGCCAGCCCATGATCGCGGGCCCGAAGAAGCCGCCGAGATTGCTGATCGCGTTGATCAGCGCGATGCCGCCGGCCGCCGCCGTGCCACCGAGAAAGGATGGCGGCAGCGTCCAGAACACCGCCAGCGCGGCATAGATGCCGCACACAGCGACGCTCAGCGAGACGAGGATTGCGGTCGGCGAATGGAACATCGCCGCGCCGACGAGCCCTGCCGCGCCCAGCAAGGAGGCCGTCGCGATATGCCAGATGCGTTCATGCCGCGCGTCACTCGACATGCCCCACAGGATCATCGCGAACACGCCCGCGACATAAGGCAAGGCTCCGATCACGCCGGTTTCCAGGATCGAGAAACCCATCTCGCGCACGATCTGCGGCAGCCACAGATTGACTCCATAGAGCGCGAGCACGATCCCAAAATCGGGAATGGACAGCAGCCAGACCCGCGCGTCGAGAAGCATAGGCAGAAATTCGGTGTGCTGACGCGGCGGCTCCTCCGCGAGCGCGGACGTTATCGAGTCGCGCTCCTCGTCTGTCAGCCAGTTCGCGTCGGCCGGGCCATCGGGCAGGAAGCGCAGCACCGCCAATCCGAGGATCACCGACGGGGCGCCCTCAAGCAAGAACAGCCATTGCCAGCCATGCAGATGCGCCAAGCCTTCCAGACCGAGGATGAGTCCGGAGAGCGGCTGGCCGATCACATTGGCCATTGGGATCGCGGCGAGGAACAGCGCGATCAGCCGTGCGCGGTGCGTCGATGGAAACCAGTAGGTCAGATAGAGCACCATGCCGGGAAAGAACCCGGCCTCCGCCAGACCCAGCAGGAAGCGCACGGCGAAGAAGCTGAGCGGCCCCGTCGCAAAGGCATTCGCCATGGAGAGGACGCCCCAGCTCAGCATGATGCGGCTGATCCAGAGGCGGGCGCCTACCTTCTCGAGAATCACATTGGAGGGGACTTCGAACAGGAAGTAGCCGATGAAGAAAATTCCGGCGCCGAAGCCATAGAACTCGGGCGTCAGGCCGATGTCCTTGTTCATCGTGAGCGCCGCCATGCCGACGTTCACGCGGTCGAGATAGGCGATCACATAGAGGAGCACCATGAACGGCACCAGCCGCCATGTTGCTCTTGCAAACACTGCCCGCTCCATTGTCGTCCCCCGCAATCGGCGCGACTATGCAGCCAGCGGCAAGATTCGAACAGCCGCATTCAAGGCGTCGTCACATGGCGTGTTCATTCTGTATTCAGCTAGAAGACCGGAACATGCCAGCGTGAGGGGCCGGGAACTCTGGCCGCGCATCGGCGTTAACCGGTATCGTTGTCGGAATTCTTAACATCACCCTAGAAAGGGAAGCTTCCATGAAGTCACTCCTTGCCGCTGCGGTTCTCGCCGTCAGCCTGATGGGCGTCACCGCGACCGCGGCCGTCGCCATGCCACACCATGGCCACCGTCACTGCACCAGCTGGGGATGGCACCACCATCACCATGACCGTTATTGCCGCGGCTGGGGCTGGTAGCCGCTCGCAACACTCCTAAAGGGGGAAAATCGACATGAAGACTTTGATCGCTTCCGTATTCGCGCTGGGTCTGCTCGGCGCATCCGTTGCGCCCGCAGCGGCGCTCACCGTCCATATCGGCGGTGGCTATCACCATCATCATCGCCATTGCGGCGGCTGGGGCTGGCATCACCACGCCCGCTTCTGCCGTCACTGGGGCTGGTAGTCCGGCGATAGGTCAAGACTGACGAGGCGGGAGCGCTCCTCCCGCCTCGTTGCTTTTCTGACGGCATTTCCTCGCACCAAGGCTATCCTCCCGAAGGGGCGGCCGTTGATCGCTGTGGGGGAATGCCATGAAAAGATTTTTTATCGTGCTCGCGGCCGCCGTCGCGGTCGTGCTGGCGGCCGCTGCCGCGCTCTACTTCACCGGGAATGTTGCGAGCACCATCAGGCTGGCCTTCGGGCCACGCCACGGCTGGGACCTCAAATATAAAGCGCCGCCGCCCGACTACGCGAAAACGCAGAGCTGGGCAGCGCTTCCATCCAATCCGGGTCTGAGCGCTTACGTTCCCAAGGGCTCCGGAGCGGTAGCCGTCAATCCGCAGGTCGATGTCTTCTTCATCCATCCTACCGGTTACATGCACGGCGCGGACTGGAATTCGCCGCTCGATCCAAAAAGCCAGACCGAAGAGAACACGCAGTGGATGATGGCCAACCAGGCCAGCGTCTATAATGGCTGCTGCGCAATCTATGCGCCGCGCTATCGCGAAGGTTCGATCTTCCGCTATCTTGACGC
>DATEZM010000381.1:0-2950 GCA_035255625.1 Rhizomicrobium sp.
GACGGCAAGACCGCGCTCGTCGCGCATGGTTATTTCAACCTGATGATTGGCCGCGAACTGCGCCACCGCGGCTTTCGCCGCTCCGGTTCCCATCGCGTGAAATACTGGAACGCGGTGATCTACGAATTGCCGTGATCACCGTCCCGGCGGCTTGTCGCGGCCACTTTCGCCCAGGCGATCCGCCGTTCTAATCTCCTGCAGCCCGGAGAAAACCGCCTTGCCCGAGATCAAGCTCGATGTGAAAGCCGCCGACGGCACAGCCGAGGCGTTTCTGTTCACCCCATCTTCCGGCAGTGGGCCGTGGCCGGGCGTCGTCTATCTCACCGACATCATGGGCATCCGCGAGGCCTATCACGGCATGGCGCAGCGTCTTGCCGACAAGGGCTATGCCGTTCTGCTGCCCAACATCTTCCACCGCGGCGCGAAGCTGCCGGTGCTCGATTTCGTGCCCAAGATGGGCGACGAGAAGACGATGAAGCGCATGGGCGAGCTGCGCGCCAGCCTGCCCAACGACAAGATGGGTCCAGACGGCGTCGCCTACGCGAATTTCCTGCTGGCGCGGCCGGAAGTGAAGGGCGCGAAAGTTGGCATCGTCGGCTATTGCTTCACCGGCCAGATGACGATGCGCGCCGCCGCCGTGGCGCCCGAAAAATTCGCCGCCGCCGCCTCGTTCCATGGCGGTAGTCTGTACACGGATCAACCCGACAGCCCGCATCTGCTGCTGCCGAAGATCGAGGCCCGGCTCTATTTCGGCCACGCCGTACAGGACCGCTCGATGCCGGCCGAAACCATCGCCAAGTTCGAAGCCGCGCTGAAGGCGTGGGGCGGCAGAAGCGAGAGCGAGACCTATGAAGGCGCGCTGCACGGTTGGTGCGTGCCGGGCCATGTCGGCGCCTACAATGAGGCGCAGGCCGACCGGGCGTTCGGGAAACTGGTTGCGCTGTTCGACGCGGAGTTGAAATAGCGTAATTCCAGGAAAAGCGTGGCCGATAGCACCAGCGTACTCGGCGTTTTCCGCCCGGAATTGCGACCAGACAATAACCTACAGCATCGCCGGAATGACGCGGTCCGGCGGTTTGTGGCCGTCGGCGAAGGTCTTGATGTTGATGATGACCTTCTCGCCCATGTCGATGCGGCCTTCCAGCGTGGCCGAGCCCATATGCGGCAGCAGCACCACGTTCTTGAGCTTGAGCAGCTTGGGGTTCACCGCCGGCTCGTTCTCGAACACGTCGAGCCCGGCGCCCGACAGCTGTCCCGCCTCCAGCATGCGCGCCAGCGTGTTCTCGTCGATCACCTCGCCGCGCGCGGTGTTGACGATATAGGCGCTCGGCTTCATCAGCTTGAGGCGGCGGGCCGAGAGCAGGTGATAGGTCGCCGGCGTGTGCGGGCAGTTGACCGACACGATGTCCATGCGCGCCAGCATCTGGTCGAGGCTCTCCCAATAGGTCGCCTCGAGTTCGTGCTCGATGTCGGGATGCACGGGCTTGCGGTTGTGGTAGTGGATCTGAAGGCCGAACGCCTTGGCGCGCCGCGCCACCGCCTGGCCGATGCGTCCCATGCCGACGATGCCGAGCCGCTTGCCATAGACGCGGTGGCCCAGCATCCAGTTCGGCGACCAACCCTTGAAGCGATCGTCCTCGAGTTCCTTGACGCCTTCGACGAGGCGGCGCGGCACGGCCAGGATCAGCGCCATCGTCATGTCGGCGGTGTCTTCGGTCAGCACGCCCGGCGTGTTGGTGACAACGATGCCTTTGTCGAGCGCGGTCTTGACGTCGACATTGTCGACGCCGGTGCCGAAATTGGCGATCAGCTTGAGGTTCGCGCCGGCCCGCACAATGATCTTGGAATCGATCTTGTCGGTGATGGTGGGGACCAGCACGTCGGCCTTCTGCACCGCCTCGATCAGCTCGGCCTGGCTCATCGGGTGGTCGTCGAGGTTCAGCCGTGCGTCGAACAGCTCGCGCATGCGCGTCTCGATCGCGTCGGGCAGCTTGCGCGTGACGATGACGAGCGGCTTTTTCGCGGGCATTTTCGACCAAATCCTATGGGGCGGACGCCACTTTATGGCGTCCACCCGGTCTTAGCAGATGGCCGGGTCCGGTCAAGGACGCCTAAGCGCTTCTCTCCGTCATCGCCGAATAGACCAGCGTGCGCAGGTCGCGGCGCAGCGTGAGCCGCGCATCCGTGCCCATCACCTGGGTCATGAATACGACGGCCAAGTCTTCTTTCGGATCGATCCAGAACGCGGTCGAAGCCGCTCCGCCCCAGAAGAATTCGCCCGGCGTGCAGGGCACCCGCGTCAGCGCCGGGTTCATCGTCACGCCGCAGCCGATCGAGAAGCCGATGCCGCCATAGCCCGCCTCGCTGAACGTCACCGCCGCCGACATGTCGCTCAAGAGCTTGTTGTCGGGCAGATAGTTCAGGCTGAACATCTCAACCGTCTTGGGCGAGAGAATCTGCACGCCATCCAGCGTGCCGCCGCCCAGCATCATGCGGCAGAAGCGCATATAGTCGTGGGCCGTCGAGACCAGGCCGCCGCCGCCGCTCTCGAGCTTGGGCGGTTCGGCATAGGTCGACTTTCCGGAATCGTCTTGCAGCTTCAGGCCGCCGCCCTGCTTGGGCATGTAGCAGGAAGCGAAGCGGTTGAGCTTCGACGCCGGCACGCTGAAGGATGTGTCCTTCATGCCGAGCGGTTCGAACAGCCGTGTACGGATGAATTCGCCGAACGTCTGTCCGGACAGTTTCTGCACCAGATAGCCCATCACGTCGATCGCGACGGAGTAGTTCCAGAACTTGCCCGGCGTGAAATCGAGCGGGATCTTGGCCAGCTGCTCGATGAAGGCGTCGAGGCCGCCCGGCGTCCGTTCCAGCTACATCGATCAGGGAACCAAGATCAAGTTTGACTATGCCGTAATCGACTCCGACAATCTCCGCAATCAGATCAATCCCA
>DATEZM010000382.1:0-4413 GCA_035255625.1 Rhizomicrobium sp.
CAGGGGCAGGGAATCGAGATGAGTCTTCGCGCAGGCATTGCCGTAATCGCTTTCGCAGCGCTGCTGGGTGGCTGCGAAGACGTGACCTTGTTCGGCGATGACACCACCGACACCACGGCCCCGATGGCCAATGGCTGCACCGGGCAAGGCTGTCCCCAGGCGTCCCAATTCTGCCAGGCGCGCGGCTATGCGCCAGGCACCGACGGCTACAACCGTTGCCTCGTCTCCGTCGAACAGAATCTGCGCAAGGGACAGTAGGCCGGCGCAATCATTTGCGTCGAAGACTTATCCAACACCCAGTTTCGAAAAGCAGTGCTTTCTCAAGCACCTAAAAATCGTGATCGTGGATAAGTATTTTGTCTTCGTTTTGCCCTTGAAATAGGGACTGCACGAGACAATTTTCCGCGCATGACTCAAGCAGACGCCGCCGGGCGGAAAACGGAAAGCCGCCCCTCGAGCATCGAGGGCCGTCTCGACGAACAGCTCGCGCTGCTCACCGACGGCATGCGCGACGCGCTCACGCGCGCCGGTCAGATCACCCTGGAATATGACGAGTACGGCAACCGCCGCGGTTCCGAATTCGGGCACGCGATCGCGATCGCCAAGACCTCCGCCGACATCGTCCTGGCGCTCGCCAAGCTGAGCGGCCAGTTCAACCACGACATCAATGTCCGCCATGTCGCCGCCGACACCCCACCCCCTCCCAAGAAGTGAGGTTCAATTGGTCCGGCGCGGCGCACCGGCCGGCAACCGCAACCGGCTGAAGCATGGCCGCTACAGCCGCGCCGTCCGCTTGCGACGCGCCGAGGTCCGGCGGCTGATCGCCTGCGCCAGGGCGGCGATCGCTTGTGCTCAGATGGTCGCGCGGGCGCGCCGCGCGCTGGTGGCTAAGAAGAAAAGACATCCTTCTCGCGCAGGAACCCATCGCCAGTGCCGCGCCGGCTGCGCCATGGCCGATTTTCGGGAGGATTCTGCATCCCTCGGGCGGCGGCCCTGCTTAATCCCAGGTAAGCGCAATCTACGACCACGCATGCAGATTATTAAGGACGCTCGCTCTAGGCTTTGTTCCGTCGGCGACATGTCTTTCGTGACGCGCCGGGAGACGATGCGCTTGCGCCCCGAGGCGAAGGGGATCTGTTACGGGTGGGTACAAGAAGGAACGGACGGTAGCCAACGGGCGCCGTCCGTATCCTCCAATCTCCAGCCGCCGACCAGGCCGAAGCGGCACGTTTATGCGGTCACGATGTTCAGGCAGGCGAGGGCATCGTTGGCAGCGGCCAGCGCCGCTTCGCGCGATGGCCCGACTGTCAGCACCATCGCGGCGGACGGCCGCTTGTCGCCGGCCTCCGGAATGATGTCACCCGGTTTTGCGGTCACGATCACCTCTGCGACGCCGGCGACACTGCGCGCCTGCTCCGCGCCTTCGATCGATACCACCCGTCCGGCGGCGGGAAAGGCGTAACGCTGGATCACGGGCGTGAAGTGCCTGGGCTCGAATTCTTCCGGCGCAACCGCTTCGCCAAGCGCGATCTTGATTGCGGCGCCGATGAAGTCGACGCCGGTGTTGAGAGGAATTTCCCGTGTGCAGAAGAAACCGCCGGACAGTCTCGCGGCCAGCTCGATGACATAAGGCTCGCCTTGGTGAATGACGATATTTCCCTTGACCGTGCCGTTGGTGATTCCAAGGGCGGATGCGGCGCGGGCCACGACGTCCTTGACCTTCTGCTGGACATCCGCCGGCAGCTGGCTCGGCAGGTCGCCGCCATTCTCGACGAAGTAGGGCGCAAAGCGATCGAGGAACTCGTAGTTGCGGTCCGAAAAGCCAGGCGTGAAACAACGACCGCCGACGATCACGGATTCGGTCGAGACCTGCGGCCCCTCCAGATATTGCTCCACCATCACGCGTTCGCTCGGCGAATGCGAGCGGGCGAATGCGAAGGCCTGGTCGAGATCGGCGACTGCGGCGACGCGCTGCACGCCGCGGGAGCCGTGGGAGTCGACCGGCTTGACGACGAGGTCGCGGCCGCGCTCGATGGCGAAGCGCTGCAGAGCCTGCGGCGTCGGAATCTCCGCGAACCAAGGCACCGGCACGTCGCATTCCGCAAAGCGCCGTTTCATCGCGAGCTTGTCGGACGCAAGCTCGGCGCTGGCGATGGAGATGCCCGGCAAGCCAAGCCTCTGCGCGACAGTGGCCGTGGTGAGCGGCGCATCCGCGGCGACACAGATCGTGCCGTCGATTTTGCGGATCTTGCGGTTGAAACGCTCGGCTGCTGCCGCCGTTTCTGTCGCGCCATAAACGTCGGCGATCAGGCAGGAATCGGCGGACGCAAAGCCCGGCGCTTGGGGATCGCGGTCTGACATGACCACATAGTGTCCCATCTCCTTGGCACGCCTGGCCGCATCCGCTGCTTCGATCCCGCCGGAGACGATGAGAAGTGTTTTGCCCATCAGAAGTATGAGCCGCCGTTGTCATTGACGGAAAAGCAGCTCATCTTCAACTCTTCTTGCGCAGCTGTTTCTTGCGCGCGATGACGGCTTTGGCCGCAGCTGCGATATGCGGCGCGGTCAGGCCGAACGCTTCGGCCAGTTCGTCCGGCTCGCCCGACGCGCCGAACACGTCCTTGACGCCAACATATTCGATGGGCGAGGGCCGCGACCGGGCTAGCGCTTCGGCGACCGCGCTGCCCAGTCCGCCATGGATGTTGTGATCCTCCGCGGTAACGAAGCAGCCCGTTTCCTGCGCGCATTGTGCCAGCAGTTCCTCGTCGATCGGCTTGATCGTTGGCATATTCACGACACGTGCGCAGACGCCTTCCTGTTCGAGCTGCGTGGCCGCCTCGAGCGCGCGCGCGACCTCGACGCCGCAGGCGACGATGGTGACGTCGCTGCCATCCCGCACGATCTGTCCTTTGCCAATTTCGAATTTGTGGTCGTCGCCGAACAGGTGCTTGGCGGGGCTGCTGCCCGTGCGCATGTAGACCGGACCGTCGAATTCCAATATCGCGCGGGTAGCTTGTGCCATCTCCACCGGATCGGCCGGCGAGATCACCGTCATGCCGGGGATTGCACGAAACGCTGCCAAGTCTTCCAGCGCTTGCGCCGATCCGCCGTCGGCGCCGGCGTCGAGACCGGGATGGCTGGCGACGATCTTGGCGTTGCGCCGTGCATAGGCGAGCGACAGCCGCGCCTGCTCGACGGCGCGCAGGCAGAACACGGCGAACGTCGTCACGACGGGGATCAGACCGGTAGCGGCAACGCCACCGGCCGCGGCCATCATGTTCTGCTCGGCAATGCCGAATTGCAGCAGCCGTCCTGGATGGCTGTCGCGGAAGTGGTGGACGCCGGTGCCGCCAGCGACGTCCGCATCGAGAACGACGACTTTGGGGAATTCGTCGGCGAGTTCGGACAGTGCCTTGCCGAAGGCCTCGCGCAGGCTGTCGCCGCCCGTACCGATCAGCGATGGCACCGTTCCACTAGCGGACATCGAGCAGCTCCTTGATCTCCGCGCCCTTCGCGCCCAGCGATTGCAACGCTTCTTCCGCCTGGTCGCGCGTCAGTTTCACGCTGCCGTGCCATGCGGCGACGTCTTCCATGTATTTCACACCCTTGCCCTTGATGGTGTGGGCAATGATGACCGAGGGGCGGGCCTCAGTGATGCCGGCGCGGCGAAAGGTCGAGAGAATTTCATGAATGTCGTGGCCGTCGATCTCGGCGATGGCCCAGTCGAAGGCGCGCCACTTCGCCGCCAATGGTTCGAGCCGCATGATCGCCGAATTGCGGTTGTCGGTTTGCAGCTTGTTGTAGTCGATGATGACGCAAAGATTGTCGAGGCAATGGTGTGCCGCGCACATTGCGGCCTCCCAGACCTCACCTTCCTGCAACTCGCCGTCGCCGAGCAGCGCATAGACGCGCGCCGTGCTGTTCTGGAGCTTCAAACCCATCGCCATGCCGAGCGCCACGGAAAAGCCTTGGCCGAGCGAACCGGTGCTGGTCTCGACCCAGGGCAGATCGAGGACGTGCGGATGGCCTTGGAATGGACTGTTCAGCTTGCGCAGGTTGAGCGCTGCTTTGGCATCGCAGAAGCCATAATGCGCGCCCACCGCGTAAAGCGCAGGCGCGGCATGGCCCTTGGAGAGCACAAAGCGATCGCGCGCGGGATCGTCGACCGCATTAGGCCAGAAATTCAGCTCGGCACCGAACAGACAAGCCAGCAGATCGGCACAGGAAAGCGTGCCACCCGGATAGCCGGAGCCGGCGTGATAGATTGACGCGATCGCGTGTTTACGTGTGAACGCGGCGGCTTTCGCGAGCTGCTCCTCGAGATCCTGCGCCGCAGTGCGGGGAGCTTCCTCAGTGATGGACCGCAGTGTCAGGACCACGAGAACTCCGGCGCGTGCGCCCGACTCATCAGGT
>DATEZM010000383.1:0-6457 GCA_035255625.1 Rhizomicrobium sp.
GTCAAGCTGACCATCGAAGCGCTGTTTCAGAAGGACAAGAGCTAATGCCGGCACGCGCCGTCCGATACAATACCGTCGCGATGACGTTCCATTGGGTCATCGCGGCTCTCCTCATCGCCAACGTCGCGCTCGGCCTTTATATGGGCGACCTCCCGCGCAGCGATCCTTACAAGTTTCTGATCGTGCAGACTCACAAATCGATCGGCCTGACCATTCTGGTGTTGAGCCTGCTGCGGCTAGGCTGGCGCCTGGTCAATCCGGCGCCACACCTGCCAGCGGGGATGCATCCGCTCGTGGCGGGCCTTGCACGCTTCACGCACTACTTCTTTTACTTCCTCATCATTGTCATCCCACTGTCAGGATGGCTGATGGTATCGGCTTCGCCGCTCGGCAATGGCACAAACTATTTTGGCCTGTTCATCTGGCCCAATCTCGGCCTCTTCGCCGGCCAAACCCGCGCGCAGCTGCATGACGTCCACGAAATGCTGGAGACCACGCACGTCTTCCTCGCCTGGAGCGCCATCGTGCTCGTGCCAATCCATGTTGCAGCGGCGCTCTACCATCACTTCCTTCGTGGGGACGACGTTCTGCGTCGGATGGTCCCGGGCATGAATGTGCGCGACGCGTGAGGCGCGCACTCGCAGGGCTGTTCGCACTACTGCTGGCGGCCACGCCGGCGACGGCGGCGGAGTGGACTGTCGATCACGCCAGGAGCAAGCTGAATTTTGTCGTGCAGTGGAGCGGCCAGCCGCTGGTTGCGACCTTCAAGTCCTGGACGGCGAAGATCACCTTCGATCCAGCCAATCCGACCGCTGCGCGTGCCTTTGTTTCGATCGCGCTCGACAGCGAGGACTCCGGCTCCCCAGACAATGATGACGGATTGAAGGGCGCCGAAGGCTTTTCCGTCACGCAATTCCCAAGCGCGACTTTCGAGACGACGGGCTTCAAGGCGACCGGTGGCAATGGCTACGTCGCGACGGGCCGTTTGAACCTGCACGGTCTGACACGACCGCTCACCCTGCCCTTTACCCTGACCATTGTGGGCAATACCGCGCATTTGGTCGGAAAGGCTGTGGTCAGTCGGATTGACTTCGGGCTCGGCGCCAGTGGCGAATGGGCTGGTGAGACGCCGGTCGCCCATGCGGTGACGATCAACGTCGACCTCACCGCGACAAAGGCCACCTGAATTCCGTATAGAAGGGTATGGGTACGACGACGGCCACCCGCCTGCGCCGCGCCGACGACGGCGCCATCGCCGAAGCCGCGCGCATCCTGCGCGTTGGCAGACTCGTCGCCTTTCCCACCGAGACCGTCTACGGCCTGGGCGCAGACGCAACCAATGGGCGCGCGGTGGCCCGTATCTTCGAGGCCAAAGGGCGACCGCGGTTCAATCCGCTGATCGTCCATGTCGCCGACGTCACGGCGGCCGAGCGTCTCGCAACATTCAACAAGACCGCGACCGGTCTGGCACGGGCGTTCTGGCCGGGTCCGCTGACGCTGGTGCTGCCGCGGGGGCCGGGTTGCCGGCTGTCCGAACTGGTCAGCGCGGGCCTTGGCACGGTGGCGTTGCGTGTGCCGGCGCATCCGGTGGCGGCCCAACTGATGGCGTACAGCGGTCTTGCTCTCGCCGCGCCCAGCGCCAACGCTTCGGGCAGGATCACCGCGACCACCGCCGACCATGTCGCGCAGAGTCTCGGCGACGCGGTCGATTTCATCCTCGACGACGGACCGACACCGCTCGGCCTCGAATCCACCGTGATCGGGTTTGACGGCGACGCACCGGTGTTGCTGCGCACCGGCGCAATTCCGCGCGACGCAATCAAAGCCGTCGCCGGTGCGCTGTCGGCGCCGCGCCCGGGAGTAGTCCAAGCGCCTGGGCAGCTGGCAAGTCACTATGCACCGCGCGCCGCGCTAAGACTGAACGCGCTGGACGCCCGGAGCGGCGAGGTGCTGCTCGGGTTTGGGCCCACGGCGCCGGCTAGCGTACGAAATCTGAGCACGAGCGGCGATCTGCGCGAAGCCGCCGCCAATCTGTTCGCGATGCTGCACGAACTCGATGCGTCGGGCGCTGACGCTATCGCCATCATGCCCGTGCCGGAGCAAGGGTTGGGTGAGGCCATCAATGACCGGTTGAGGCGCGCCGCCACGCCGCGTGTGAAGCAATGAAAGTCGAGACGATCGCCCGCCTGAAAGCCGCCGCCGGACCGAAAGGATTCTCGGAAGACCCCGCGGAAATCGCGCCTCATCTCGAGGAGTGGCGCAGCAGATATCACGGACGCTCGCCGCTGCTCCTGAAACCCGCCACGACGGCGGAGGTCTCGGCGCTGATAGCGATCTGCAGTGAGACGCACACGCCTATCGTACCGCAAGGCGGCAATACCGGCCTCGTCGGGGGGCAGATTCCGTTCGACGGCGAAGTGATCCTCAGCCTCGAGCGAATGAACCGCCTGCGCGCACTGGACAGCGCCGCGCGCACGATAACGGTGGAAGCCGGCATGATCCTCGCTGCCGTGCAAAAGGCGGCGGACGATGGCGGGCTGCTCTTTCCGCTCAGCCTTGCTGCCGAGGGTAGCGCCACGATCGGCGGCAATCTTTCGACCAACGCCGGCGGCGTCGCCGTCCTCCGGTATGGCATGGCGCGCGACCTCGTGCTCGGACTCGAAGTCGTGCTGGCGGATGGGCACGTGCTCGATCTGTTGCGCACGCTGCGCAAGGACAATACGGGCTACGACCTGAAGCAGCTGTTCATCGGCGCGGAGGGCACGCTCGGCGTGATCACTGCCGCCGTGCTCAAGCTCTTTCCGAAGCCTGCACGACACGCCACGGCGCTGGTGGCCATCGCCTCCCCCGCCGCGGCGGTGTCACTGCTCACAATGCTGCAGGACGCGACCGGCGGCCTCGTGTCGGCGTTCGAGTTGATGCCGCGCGTCGGGATCGAGCTGGTGCTGGCGCATATCCCCGACACGCGAGACCCTTTGGCCAAGCGATCGCCTTGGTATGTTCTGGCGGAGGCGACCAGCGCCGCAAATCTCGATCTCGGCGCGGCGTTCGAGTCGGCGCTGCTCCGCGCAGGTGTGAACGATGCCGTCTTGGCGACCAGCGAGACCCAGCGCGCCGCACTGTGGACGCTCCGCGAAAGCATGTCGGAAGCGCAGAAGCGCGAAGGTGCTTCGATCAAGCATGATGTCTCGGTGCCGGTCAGCGCCATTCCGGAATTTCTCGAGGTCGCAACGGTGGCAGTGTTGAAGGCGGTGTCAGGCGCGCGGCCGGTTGCCTTCGGCCATATCGGCGACGGCAATATCCATTTCAACTTCAGCGCGCCCGCCGGAAGCGACGGCGAGGCTTTCCTCGCACGCTGGGAGGAGATTCAGCGCATCGTGCACGACATCGTGCATTCTTTCGGTGGCTCAATCAGTGCCGAGCACGGCATCGGCGTGCAAAAGCGCGACCAACTCGCTCGCTACAAAAGCGAAACCGAACTCGACCTCATGCGCACGCTGAAGCGCACGCTGGACCCCAACAATATTCTCAATCCCGGAAAAATCGTGGCGTTATAGGAGTCCTACGCCGCCTTGCGGAGTGCCGGTTCAGGTTCCGGCATCGGCGGTGTCGCAACCGCCACCGGTTTCGCGCGGCGCTGCTTGTTCGATATCGCGCTGATCGACGCGGTCACCACCGTCGCCAAATAGGGCAGCGACTGCACGGTGATCATCACCATCCAGAGCTGAATGGCGGGATCGTCGAGCGCCGAACCTGTTGCGAGCGCGAGCAGCGCCAGGAGACAGAGGCCAAGCAAGGTCGTCTCCTGCCAGACCTTGCGCAGCGCCTGCGACAGCAGCGCCTGATCCTCGCATTTGGGCGTGCGCAGGAAGGGTTTCCCGCGCGTGAAAAGGCCCGAGATCACAGCCTTGGCCACTGCATGGGTGGTCGAGAGTCCGGCGATCGACGCGATGATTGCGCCGCGCATGCCCGAGCGCACCTTCTGCGGGTAGAGCAGCAACGTCTTGAGCGTCTTGGCAGTAAAGAGGGCGAGCGCCGCCGCGGACAAGGCCGGCAGCGGAACGTCGAAATCCTGCGGATCAGCCCACATCAACGCGGTCCAGATCAGCGCCGAACACGTAACGATCATGCCGAAGGCGTCCGAAATCCAGGGCAACCAACCGACCAGGAACTGGTAGCGCTGCGCCGCCGACAGCTTGGTGCGGCCGAGGAAGATCGCGCCGGCATGGCGCTTCATGATCTGCATCGCGCCATAGACCCAGCGATAGCGTTGCGCAATGAAGGCATCGAGCGTGTCGGGCATCAGGCCCAGGCCCATGCTCTCGGGGATATAGACGGCGCCGTAACCCGCTTCGAAGAGCTTCAAGCCGAGTTCGGTGTCCTCGGTGATGCACCATGTCGCCCAACCGCCGACCCCTTGGAGCGCATGGCGGCGCACGATGGTCATCGTGCCATGCTGGATGATGGCATTGTATTCGTTGCGCTCCACCATGCCGATATGGAAGAAGCCGCGATATTCCTCATAAGCCATCGACTTGAACGTATTGGCGTGGGCGTCGCGATAATCCTGCGGCCCCTGCACCAGCGCAATGTCGGCCGAGGCGAAATATGGCAGAGCGCGGCGCAACCAGAACGGTTCGACCTGGTAGTCGCTGTCGATCACCGCGATGAACTCGGCCGCGAGATCGGTGAGCGCCAGCGCCTGGTTGAGCGCGCCGGCCTTGAAGCCGGCCATGTTGTCGCAATGGTAGAAACGGAATCTGTTATCGAGCGCGGCGCAATGAGCCTCGACCGGCTTCCAGATCGCCGGATCGGGCGTATTGTTGTCGAGAAGGATGACCTCGAAATTGTCGTAGTCCAGGCGCGCGAGCGCATCGAGTGTCTCTATCACCATCGCCGGCGGCTCGTTGAAACACGGCACATGGATCGACACGCGCGGGCTCTGTTCCGGAATAGCGGTGCGCAAGGCGCGGCGTTCGACACGCCACAGGCTCGAAGCGAGCTCGATCCCCTCGGTCAGGATGACCGTGGAGGCGAGCAGCACCAACGGCACCATGGCGATGATCATGGCGAGATCGGTGGGGTCGACATATTCGAGTGAACTCGCGTCGATCAGCACCAGAAGGCCCGTCGTCACAACCGCGACCAGACCGCCCATCACCAGATAGCCCTGCTGGCGCATGCGCGGCATCCAGCCGAGGATCAACAGACCGAGAACGAGCGTAAGGATAGAGGCGAACAGAGCGTAGGTGCGCCACTCTGGAAATGTCCGAAGCAGGCCGCTGAAGCTGAATTTCGGCGTACCGAGCGCGTCGTGAAGACCCCAGCTTGCGCCGACCGAGCCTTCATTGGCGATCTTCCACGGCTGATCATAGGCTTCCACGAGGTAGTAGTCGTAGCCCTTGTCCACCGCGAGCTTGACGAAATTGCGCATGAACCAGGCTTCGTTGGCGACCGAGGGTTCGGCGAAGCGTTTGGTGCGACCTTCGGAGGGCCAGCCCGCTTCGCCGACGATGACCGTCTTGTCAGGGAATTCCTGCTGCACGTCATCGTAAGCATGTTCAACGAAGTGCAGTGAGTCATGGAGCGACACGCCTTCCCAATACGGCAGCAGATGGACCGAGATGACGTCGACATACTGGCCGATCTCGGGCGTCAGCAGCCACGTCGACCACGGTTCGGCCGTCGTGATCTTGATGCGGTCGGGCAGCGCGTCGCGCACGCGTTTTATGTAGCCGTTGAGTTGGTCGGGCGTAACGAGACCCATGACAATCGCCTCGTTGCCGACGAATACCCGGTCGATCACGCGGCGGTTGGCAAGCGCTGTCTTGATGCAGAGGTTGATCTCGGTTTCGTTCTGCTCGAGGTCCGACGAAATCCAGCAGCCCAGCGAAACGGTGAGGCCATAGCGGCGTGCGATCTCCGGCACCTTGTCCATGCCACCGGCCACCGTATAGGTGCGCACCCGGCCGGTGAGGCGACTGAGCTGCGCCATGTCCCGGTCGATCTGCTCCGGCGTGATGTGCTTTTCCTGATGGAGCGTGAAGACATGGCTCGGGGCATAGGTCACCCCGCGAACCTGGCCCTCCCAGTCGGGGGCTACGACGGTGTAGTCGCGACTCGCCCAGAACAGCGCCGAGGCGCCCACGACGAGCACGAGCGCAAGCGCAATCCGAAGCTTTCCGCTTCCGATCCACTGCCACCAGCCGCTCAGGACCTTTTCGACCACGCTATCGCTGCCCCACCATGGGCCCGCCCAATCGTCCAACTATAACAAGTTCCGAAAGCGCGATCCCGTTCCGCGATTATTGTTGGCCGGCGTCAGGATCGTCGGGATCTTGGCCCGGCGGTGGTTTGTCGGGGTGCTTGACGGACAGAAGCTCCATGTCGAAGACCAAAGTCTGGTTCGGCGGGATCAACCCGTCGCCCGCACCGCGCGCGCCGTAGGCGAGATTTG